>DATLIL010001189.1:0-9771 GCA_035539475.1 Polyangiaceae bacterium | reverse complement strand
GGGCGTCACCGCGCAGCGCCAGCAAGATCTCTTCCGGACGCTTCTGGTGCCACAGCCGGCGCCCGGTCAGCATCTCCCAGAACATCACGCCGAGGGCGAACAGGTCGGCGCGGTGATCCACCTTGCGCGCCAGGGCCTGCTCGGGAGCCATGTACGTCAGCTTGCCCTTCACGATGCCGACGGTGGTATCCGCGAGCCCTGATTTGGCCACGCCGAAATCGACGAGCTTCACGTAGCCGTCGTAGGTCACGAACAGGTTTTGCGGGCTGACGTCGCGGTGCACGATGCCGAGCGGCGAGCCGTCGAAGTCGGCAAGCTCGTGTGCGTAGTGCAGACCGGCCAGCGCCTCGCGCAGCAGATAGAGCTGCAATGTCAGCGGCAGACCGCCTTGCGACGCAGCGCGCTTGAGCAAGCGGTGCAGCGGTTGGCCGTCCAGGTACTCCATGGCGATGAAGTGACGCTGGTCCTGCGTGCCGATCTCGTAGGTCTGAACGACGTTCGGATGGTGCAGGCGGGCAGCCAGCCTGGCCTCGCCGACGAAGAGCTCGACGAAGCTCGAATCTTCACACAGGTGTTGGCGCAGCTGCTTGAGGACGACGAGCTTATTGAAGCCCGTGGGACCGCGCGAAGCGGCGAGGAACACTTCGGCCATGCCGCCCTCGCCCAGTAGAGCTAGGCGCCGGTAGCGAGCTTCGGCCTCTGCGGCAGAAGGGAACTTCTGACGTTCTTCGAGCATGGTCGTGGAGATCCCCTCGGGGAAATTGTTGCCATGCCCGCTCGATCGCGGTCAACGCCGCACAGCCGCCGCCACCAAGAGTTCACCGGCTCGCAAACTCACGGTCGCATCGGCCCGCCGATGGATCCCGCTACGGGACCGATGTCACGGGGTCGCAGCGGGTGCCGGCTTGGCTCGCGCCGGGTTCTTCCGTGAGTAGCGGATGAGCTTTTCGAAGGCGGCCAGCGGCTGGGCGCCGCTCAGGTAGTAGCCGTTCACGGTGAAGCCCGGTGTGCCGCTGATGCCGGCCGTGTTGGCAGCCGTCTTGTCGGCGTCGATGGCCGCATCGTGCGTGGTGTCCTGGAGAGCTGCGCGAAAGCGTTCGAGGTCGAGGTTTTGCTTGGCGGCGAGGGCGACGAGCACGTCGTCGCTCAAGCCGTCGGAGCCGCCCTGCGCCTCGAACAGCGCATCGTGCATGGCCCAGAAACCCTTGTTGCCGCGCTGGCGGCGGGCCTCCATGGCGGCACGAGCGGCGGGCACTGCGGCCTTGTGAAACGGCAGTGGCAGGTGGCGGAAGACCCAGCGGATCTGGCCCGGGTGAGCGCGATCCAGCTCCTTGAGCGTTTCTTGCACGCGCTTGCAGAAGGGACACTGAAAGTCGCTGAACATCTGGATCACGATCGGCGCGCCGGCGGGCCCGCGGCTGATGACGTCGCGCGGCAGCGGCACGAGCTTGGTGTCGGGCCCTGGGGGCGACTGCGCCGTCTTCATCAGCGCCGCGTACACCTTCGCGCGCGGCACGCCCTGCGCGACGAGAGCGAGGGCCTTCTCTCGTTCCCGTTCCACGGCCTCCACGAACTTCTCGAGCGCCTGCGCGCCGGAGAGGCGTACTCCGTTGATGAAGAAGTGCGGCACGCCGCGGGCCTGGAAGTCGTTGGCGAGATCCATGTCCGCCTCGATCACCTTCTTGTGTGAGCTCTTTTCGAGTGCGCGCTTCACCCGCCCTTGATCGAGCCCGAGATCAGCAGCGATACCGAGCAGCTTCTCGTCGGCCAGATCGGGAGCGGCGTCGTAGATGCGCCGCGAAATCTCGAAGAAGGTCGCGTCGCCACGCTGGGCCCTGGCCTCGAGCGCGACGTTGGCGGCTGGTGCGCCTCGCGGGTGAAACGGCAGCGGATTGTGCCGCACCACCAACCTGACGTCGCTCGGATAGCGCTGCATGAGCTCGTCCATCGTCGGCTGCACCCGTTTGCAGAACGGACACTGGTAGTCATAGAAAGCGACGATCGTCACCAGCGCGTCGGCGGGGCCGCGCGTGGCTGCTCCCGTCACCGGCACCTTCCAGACCGTGAGATCGGGCGGCTCCGGAGCCCTGGCCGACGGCGCGGCAGGAACTTGCCAGTTCGCCTTGACCGCCGCCGCGTAGACACTCGTGCGCGCGCTGCCAGCGCGGACCTGCGCCTCCGCCTTGGCGAGCTCGGCGTCGGCCACCTCCACGAACTTGTCGAGCGGCTGCGCGCCGCTGATCTTGACGCCGTTCACGTAGAACGCGGGGGTCCCGGTAGCACCGGCGAGCTTCGCCTGGTCCATGTCGCGCTGCACGCGCGCCTTCACGTCTTCCGAATCAGCCAGGGTCGCGATCGTCGCGCGGTCGAGGCCAATCTCGCCGACCCAGTCGAGGAAGGCGCTGCGCCCGAGATCACGCTGGCGCTCGAAAGCGATGCCCATGAAGCGACGTGCGAGGTCGGAGCCCGCCGCCAGCCGCACGGCCTGAGTGAAACGCGCTGCTTCTTCTGCCTGCTGGTGGAACGGCAACGGATTGTGCTTGAACACGAAACGGAGCTTCTGGGCGCCGTAGCGCTTCTTCAGCTCTGCCAGGGTGGGTTGCACGCGGGAGCAAAACGGGCACTGAAGGTCGGAGAATTCCACGATGGTGACGAGCGCATCGGGCGCTCCCACGACCACGTCGTCGTCGTCGATCGGGAGCTCTGCCGACGTCGGTTGCGTCGGCGCCGCCGGCGCGGACGGCGACTCCGTGGCCACCTCGAGCGGCTGCTCTTCTTCTTGCGCTGGAACGTTGATTCGCGCGCCCGCGGGTCCCGCGTCGCGCTGCTGAGCGCCGCCACACGCGATCGCCGCCCACAACACTGCTGTCCCAACCTTCACCGACATCCACTTCGTCATGCGCTTAGGGCGGCGAGTGTGACAGGTCCAGAGGCGCCTGTGAAGGCAGGCCGCGCCCGGCGAACGCAGCGCATGACGGTCTCGTGCTGGGCGCTACTTGGCAGCGAAGAAGCTCGCGTCCTGCAGCGTGGCGCTCGGCGCCCAGATCTTGACGTTGCGCACACGGCCGGTGTCGTCGAAGGCGCCGAAGCCGATGTACCCCTCGCCCAGCGTCGTGTCGGTCGCGGTCAACATGGGCTCGGCTTCACCGTTGCCGTAAACGGCCATGGTCCCCGTCTCCACGTCCCGCACCACGCGAAGCTGTTTCCAGTCCGCGCCCCAGTCGAAGCCGTCGGTGAACGTCTGCGTGATGGCCATGCGATCGGCCTCGTTCACGATGTGAATGTTGTGTGACGCGCCGTCGTGAGCCTGACCGATGTGCGCGTAGTAGTAGCTCGAGGGGCTGGTCATGCCCCACATGATGCAGGAGTCACGGTGCCCGCCTGTCTCGCTGGTTTGCCAGAGCTCCACGTCGAGCACGAAGCTGCCGAACAGGGCGCTCTTGATCACCGCCAGGCTGTGCGGCGAGTAGTACGGCGGCGCGTACGAGAAGCCCGTGGACTCGAGGTAGCCGCCAGCGTCGGCGACGTGGGCCCAGTCCGTCGGATTGGCAAAGACCAGCTTGGCGAGCGACTCCGGAGCGGCGAAGCTCTCTTCGAACTGCAGCGTGTAGCCAGGAGGAATACCTTCCGGCGCAGCGCCGCCCGAGCCCGACGAACCGGCGCTCCCCGTGCCAGCGCTACCGGCGCTGCCCGCGCTGCCCGCTGTCCCGCCCGACGACGGCATCCCCCCGTCCCCTGCTGCCGTGCCCGCTGTTCCGCCACCAGAAGCTCCGGCTGCGGCGCTGCCGCCCGTCGGCGTCGAGCCCCCGGAGCCGCTCGACCCCGTCGAACCGCCCGGGCTCGAGCCCGCATTTCCAGTGTCGGGGTTCGGCTCCGCCGGCGCTGAACAGGCGCTGGCCAGCAGCGCGAGCAGCGGCAGCCACGGTGGGCGAGGAGCTCTCATGAGGGCTTCGTGTCCGGCCGGTGCCGGCTCGCACCGTTAGGCGCCCTCAGGCACGCCGGGGAGCGACTTTTCGAGCTAGCTGGCGACCTGGACCACTTCGTCGAGGTCCCGATGGCAGCGGTCGACCCAGGCCTCGCCCCAGTAGAAGTTGCAGCTGGTCTGGGCGCGCAGGAGCAGCCAGGTGCTGCGCTCGAGCCGCTCTGGGTCGACGAAGCTCGTCTGCGAGCGGGCTCGCAGGTCACTGACCAGCGCGCTCACCTCGCCGACGCGGGCCAGCGCCGCCTTCTGTCGCTCGGACCCCGTCCACTGCACGAAGCCGTGTCCGCCGTGATCGCCGGTGTTCCAGGCGCCGGTGTGCACGCGCACCCGGCCGTGGGCGCCGTAGCGGTCGAGGTAATCACTGATGAACGTCGGTCGCAGGCGATCGTCGCCGGCGCGAACGCGATCGAGCACCGGCTGGTAGAAGGCCGACCAGAAGTTGGCACCCGGCGTGGCGTTCCTGAACCAACCGCCGTTGTCGCCGTCGGTGCAGGTCGTGACCAGCGGCACGAAGTCGCACCACCTCGTCCGCTCGCGCACCTCGCTCAAGAACCACTCGGGTTCCATGCCCGACTCCTGCGCGTTCGAAAGATCGCGATCGCGCACGATCACGACGATCGAGTCGTCCTTGTACCGAGCCACGTGCGGGCGGTAGCGCAGCTCCTCCCAGCGCATGTCATCGAGCGGCTCGACATGCTCGGAGTCGACGATCACGTAGTCGTAACCGAAGCGACGCAGCAGCGGGATCATCTCCTCGCAGAAGCCCATCTCCGGCGGCCAGAAGCCGCGGAAGCGACGCTTGAACAGGTGCTGTCCGATACCGAGCCAGCGCTCGAGGTGCAGCGGCCGATCGAACTTCGGGATCAGCGGCAGCACCGGGTGGTAGTAGGCGCCACCGAGCAGCGAGATGATGTTCGTGTTCTGCAGGTGCCAGAGCAGATCGCCACACTTGACGATGCCGTACGCACGCTGCTGAAACGCCGGGTCCGACAGCGTTTCGAGCAGCGTGCCCGACATGGCAAGCTCCACGCGCCCGAGATCCTCGTACGGCCACAGCGAGCGCGCGATGCGATCGAGGGCGAACAGTATCTCCTTGGCCTCCCAGGCGTTGTGCTCCAGGAGGGCCTCCAGGTTGCCGGGAGGCTGATGGAGATTGAGGACCGTGGCGTGCTGAGCTGTCTGCGTCATTACAAATCGTGCTTGAGGATCTCGGTGGCGCGCCGGCTGATCTCGCGGCCGTAGTCGGTCCACAGACCCTGACCCCAGTAGCGGTAGCAGCTGGTCTGCGCCGACATCAGGTGGAAGAGCGCGTTTCTATAGCGCGGATCGCTGGTCGGCACCTTCTTCTGCCGGAGCTTTTCGGCGAACAGCGAGCTCACCTGCTCCATCGGGCCGAGCACGTTCTCGTAACCCTTCACCCAGGAGATATCGTTGGTCCAGCTGCCGCCCTCGACGTGAAAGCGATGGTCTTCCTTGCGCAGCGTCTCGATCGCTTGTGCCATCTTCTCCGGGCCGGCGCCGGGCTTGATGCGATCCCAGATCTTCTTCTGGTGTAGCGGCTGGACCTCGGGGAAGTCCTTCTCCGTCAGGCCGATGCTCGCCAGGTACTCGAGGTACTCCGTCACGTTGACGGCGGGCGTCTTCGAGCCGCTGCACTCGCGCATGGCCTCCATGTACTTGGGCGGGAACTCGTTCATCATCACGCCGCCGTTTTCACCGTCGGCGATCTGCGTGACGAGCGGCGGCACGCTCTTACCCTTGAGCTGCCAGCGGTTCAGGCTCTTGGCCTCGTAGAACGGCTGCATCTGGGCCACGAGCTTGGTGTCGCTGCCCTGCGTCTTGATGATGGCGATGATGCTGGCGGTCTCGCCCTTGGAGTTCTTGACCACCAGCCGGTGCGGCAAGTGGCGCTGCTCCGGGCTCCGACCCAAGTCCGTCAGCTCCACGCTGTGCTCCTGCACGAGCACCCAGTCGTAGCCGCAGTCCTTCAGGGTCTTGACGAACTCGTAGGCCACGTCGGGATGGTTCGGCAGCGCCATCTCCGAAGGCGAGAAGCCGCGCACGCGCCCTAGCGCCTCGAGCCCGAAGATGGCGGCGAAATGATGCTGCCAGGCCTTCACGTGCGCGCGGTAGTCCTGCACCGGCGTGGACGGCGCGACGGCGTGACCCCAGGGCATGCCCAGCCACTCGACGCAGCGCCGGTACTGCGGCTCGATCGTGATGCGCTTGAGGTTATCGAGCACGTCGTGCTGACCCATCTTGCGCAGGCCGTGCCAGAGCGTGCCGCTGTACTCCAGCATCACGCGCGGGTTCTTGCCTTCGTGCACGAGCTCCGGGATGAAGTCGCCCATGCGCTTGTAACACCAGACGAACACCCCCGCGTTGTGGTTGTCGCCGATGCCCTGGTTCTCCATCATGTACTGCAGATTGCTGATGATGCCCGCAGTCTGGAGGTCGCCGCCGCCAGCCGGGATCAGGGGCTGATGCATGTGCAGCGCGACGGCGAAGGTGCTGTTCGCCGAGGCGAAATCGACGTGACTCTCGGGCAAGAACACTGGCCGTTTGCGCGCTTCGGCTTGGGCGCGTTCGATCTCCGCTTCAGCGCCGCAGATGTTGGGCAGCTCGCCCACGTACTCGTTCAGCTGATTCACTTTGACCTCACTTGTGACGGACATGATCGTAGATGTTCACGTAGTCGTGTCCGGCGTGGTTCCACGAGTAGTCGTAGCCCATGCCGGTGTGGATCAATTTGCGGAACTCGGCGGGGTGGTGGTTCCACAGGCCAACGGCACGCACCAGCGCCGATTCGAGATCAGGGTAGCCGGCGCCGTCGAAGGCGTAGCCGTTGCCGTGCCCGTTGTAGTGGGCCACGTCGAAGACCGTGTCGCTCAGACCGCCCACGCGCCGCACGATCGGCACGGTGCCATAGCGCAGGCCGATCAGCTGCGTGAGGCCGCACGGCTCGTACATGCTGGGCACCACGACCATGTCGGCGCCGGCGTAGATCAGGTGCGCCAGCCGCTCGTCGAAGCCGAGCTCGAGGTGGCAGTCGGGGTTGTCGTTGACGTGGCGCTTCAGGTCCCAGAAATGGTGGTTGATCCCCGCCTCGGGGCTCGCGCCCAGGAGCACGAACTGACAGCCGTTCCAGATCGACCAGAACAGCGCGTGGCGGATCAGGTGGATGCCCTTCTGTGAGTCGAGCCGGCCGACGTAGGCGATGATGGGCTTGAACTCGTCACGCAGCATCAGGCGCTGGCGCAGCGCGCGCTTGTTCTCGTACTTGGCGTCGAGGTCCCAGCGGTTGTAGCGCCGAGCGATCAGCGGATCGGTCTCGGGGTTCCAGTACTCGTAGTCCAGGCCGTTGACGATGCCGCCGAACTTGCCGCCGTGGACGCTGAGCGCGTGACCGAGCCCGCGTCCCTCCTCGGTGTAGCGCGCCTCCCAGGCGTGGTGGCGCGAGACCGTGGTGACGAAGTTCGAATAGACGATGGCTGCCTTGGTGAAGTTGATCGCGCCCTTGTGCTGATCGTCCTGCAGGCGATCGGGGTGGTAGTAGTACTCGGGCCGATTGAGCCCTGTCGCCTTGAGGATGGCCGGCCCCGCCTGCCCCTGGTGGCGAAAGTTGTGGATCGTATGACAGGTGCGCACGTTCCACATGCCGTGGAACTTGTACATCTCGAAGAGCATCACCGGCAGAAGCCCGGTCTGCCAGTCGTGCGTGTGGATCACGTCGGGGCGCTTGCCCGATTTGAGCATGAACTCGAGCGCGGCCTTGCTGAAGAAGGCGTAGCGCATGGCCTCGTCGTTGAAGCCGTAGAACGCGCCGCGGTTGAAGAAGTTGTCGCTGCAGTGCGGCTCGATGAAGAAGACCTTACGACCGTGGACCCAGCCGAAGTACACCGTGCAGTGCACCTGGCCGTCGTACCAGGGCACCCAAAGATCCTGGTAAGTCGGCGTCAGACCGTAGATCTGGTCGTACGCCATGCAGTCGTACTTGGGGATGATGATCTCGACCGAGTGACCTCGTAGCTCGAGCTCGCGGCTCAAACCGAACACGACGTCCCCCAAACCGCCGACCTTGGCGACCGGCGCACACTCCGAAGCGACCATCACGATGAACAAGTCAGACCCTCACGAAACGTTGTTCGTCCCAGAGCGAACCACACCGGTATAACTCAGGTGACTGCAGCGGATCACTGAGCGAATTCGCGTCAGGGACCCCCGACCTTTCCGCCGGTAATCGAACGGCGGGCGCGCCAGTCGTAACACCTCTCGGGAAGATGTCCCGCGGCAATCCGGCCCCGGGGCGTTTTGTCCCAAAGTCCTGCGGGTTATCCCGGGACTTTCGCGCGGCTCGCCGATCGGCCCGAAGATCTGCCAGTATCGAGCGTCATGCCCGAGAACACCGATGACGCCCGATCGCGGCGCGGACCAGCTGAAGAACGCTGGATCGAGTCCGCCGGCGCTCAGCTCTGGACGACACAGGGAGGAAACGGAACCGCCCTCGTTCTGTTCAACGGCGGCCCGGGCTGCAACGACTACCTAGGCCCAGTTGCAGCAATGCTGGAGGGCCCCTGTCGTGTCATTCGCTTCGAGGCACGGGGGTGCGGACGATCCAGCTGGGACGGCAAGTACGACCTGGCCACGCTGATCGATGACGCGGACGCCATCCGGCGTGCCTACGGCATCGAGCGCTGGATCGTCGCGGGCCATTCCGCCGGCGCATGCTCCGCCCTGGCTTACGCGCTACGCCATCCAGAGCGCACGCTGGGCATCATCGGTATCGCCGGAGGCTCGTTGGTCGACGACCGCGAATGGAGTCGCGTCTACCACGAGCGTCTGGAAAACGAGGGCGAGGACCGCGGAGGAGTCGAGTTCGTCTGTGACACGCAGGTGAACCCGATTGGAGTCAGGAGCTGGCGCGAGTTCATCAAGCGCCCCACCCTGCTCCGTCAAATCGCGAGCCTCGAGCTACCAGCCGTCTTCATCAACGCGGGTCAGGACATCAGGCCCAACTGGCCGACGCAGCAGCTGGCCCACCTCCTACCGCGGGGCCGCTACGTCTGCGTCCCGGACGCGGCGCACTATCCCTGGCTTAGCCAACCGGAGGCGCTTGCGCGGGAATTGCGCACGGCGCTGGACTACGTCACGGGTCAGGGATTAGGGGGTTAGCCATGTCGCCCGACGACATCAAGCAGTTACGTAAGGACTTGAAGGCGACCGCGCGGGAGCTCGCCGCTGCCCTGGAGATCGACCAGAAAGAGGTCGTCGCCTGGGAAGCGGGCGAGAAATTCCCTACGAAGCGCTACGTCGACGCGATGCAGAAGCTCAAGGGTCAGGGGCCGGCGGCGATTCCGCGCACACCGAAGGGTAAGGCCGCGGCCAAGACCGGCACGCAGCGCCTGACCGACCCCAAGCTATGGGAAATCGTCCGCAAGCTCGTGGAGCACCCGGCCCTGTTCGATCAGGTGGCCGAGCTTGCGGGTAAGTACGGCGATCCCGGAACCGACGCCTAGGCGACGTTCGCGAGAGACCTGACGACGATCACTCCTCGTCGTCCTCGTCGTCGTCCTCGTCGTCGTCCTCGTCGTCGTCGTCGTCGTCGTCGTCGTCGTCGTCGTCGTCGTCGTCGTCGTCCTCGTCCTCGTCGTCCTCGTCCTCGTCGTCCTTGTCGTCGTCGTCCTTGTCGTCGACGTCGTCGTCGTCGTCGTCGTCGTCGTCGTCGTCGTCGTCGTCGTCGTCGTCGTCGTCGTCGTCGTCGTCGTCGTCGTCGTCCTCGTCCTCGTCGT
>DATLIL010001188.1:0-4171 GCA_035539475.1 Polyangiaceae bacterium | reverse complement strand
AACCAGCGTCGTCGCCGGCGCCGTGATCGCCCTGAGCCTGCTCGCGGCCTGCCGAGAAGCGGGCACGATCGAGCGCAAGCAGCCGGACGAGAACACCGCGGGCAGCGCCGGAATGGGCAGCGGTGGCGGCGGCATCGTCATTCCTGGAACTCGCGAGACCGCCGGCGTGCGCTGCGAGACCTCGGACGTCGGACCGCCGCAGCTTCGCCGGCTGACGCAGCTCGAGTACCAGAACACGATCAGTGACGTCTTCCCGGAGATCGCCGCCAGCTGGCAGGGCGTCCGTCTCGGGCCCGACCCGACCTCTCCCCTGGGGTTCACGAACGACGCCTCGGTGCTCGTGGTCAGCGCGCAGACGGCGCAAGAAATCCTGGACACCGCGGAGGACGTGGCCGAGGCGGTCACGGCAGCGGCGACCCTGCCCTCGCTCTTGCCCTGCGCCAGCAGCACGAAGGACGCCGCCTGCGCCGGCGAGTTCATCGGCAAGTACGGCGCGCGCCTCTTCCGCCGGCCGCTCAGCGCTGACGAGACCCAGCGCTACGGCGATTTCCACGCTTCTGTCGCGGCCCGCTCGAGCTTCGAGATCGCGCTGAAATGGACGCTGGTCGGCATGCTGGAGTCGCCGTCGGCCGTCTACCGCTCGGAGCTCGGCTCGGGCGGCAGCCTCACGCCGCAAGAGATCGCCAGCGAGCTCTCGTACAGCTTCTCGGCCAGCCCGCCCAGCGCGGAGCTGCTAGCTCGCGCGGAGAGCGGTGCGTTCGCGACAGCCGAGGCGCGCGTGACCGAAGCTCGGGCGCTGCTCGGGACGCCGCGTGGACAGGAGCTGCTCACGCGCATGTTCCGTGAGTGGGCCGGTTACGCCAAGGTGAGCTCGGCAACCCGACCCGACGAGGTCGGATTCGAGAACGTGCGCGCGAGCATGATCGCGGAGACGCAGCGCTTCATCGACGAGATCGTCCGGGTGCAGGGCGGCGGCGTGCGCGAGCTCTTGACCGCACCGACCACGTACCTCGACTCGACGCTGAGCACCTTCTACGGCTACGGCAGCGGAGCCGGCACCGATTTCACCGCCGCCACGCGCCCGCCGGATTGGGGTGTGGGCCTCCTGGCTCAAGGCTCGATCATCACGGGCAACGCCCACTCCGAAGGGTCGTCGCCTACCCTGCGCGGGCTGGTCGTGTTCGAGCGGCTGTTCTGCAACGCCAAGCCCCTGCCACCGCCCGTGGTCGACCAGATCACTCCACCGGCACCGGGCGCGACGACGACGCGCGAGCGCTACGAGATGTCGCACGCCTCCGACAGCTTCTGCCAATCCTGTCACGTCCACTTCGATCCGATCGGCTTCGGTTTCGAGCACTTCGACCAGGTCGGCCGCTACCGCGCGGACGAGAGCGGCCTGCCGATCGACGCCACGGGGCACGTCACTGACGCTCAGGGCGTGAAGGTGCTCGAGTTCGACGGTCTGACGGCGCTCGCCAGCGGTCTCGCCGAGCTGCCCCAGGTGACCGACTGCGTGAGCGGGCTTCTGGCCGCCTACGTCTTTGCCGGCGGGGGTGGCAAGAGCTGCCTGGCCGAAGAGGCGCGCGCGGGCCTGGCCAGCGGCCAGCCGAGCCACGTACTCGGCCAGGCCGTACTGGCCGCGGCACCGCATTTTACGCAGCGCCAGTAAGCATCATTGCGGAACGGGGCGAGATGGGCGAAAAACGCGCCCCTCGTGATCCCGATCGATCTCACTGGAAAACGCGCTCTCGTCGCCGGCGTCGCCGATGACGGCGGATTCGGTTTTTTCATCGCACGCAAGCTCGCGCAGGCGGGCGCCAGCGTCTGCCTCGGCACCTGGCCGCCGGCCCTGGGCATCTTCGAAACGCTGCTCCGTCGCGGCAAGCTCGACGAGTCGCGCCGCCTGGACAACGGCAAGCTGCTCGAGTTCGAGAAGATCTACCCGCTCGACGCCGCCTACGACGTGCTCGAAGACGCGCCGGCCGACGTGCGCGAGAGCAAGCGTTACTCCGGTCGCGGCGACTTCAGCATCCAGGGCGTCGCCGACGCGATGGCCCGTGACTTCGGTCCGAAGTGCGTCGACATCCTCGTGCACTCGCTGGCCAACGGCCCCGAGGTGCACAAGCCGTTGATCGAGACGAGTCGCGCCGGTTATCTCGCCGCCGTCGGCACCAGCGCCTACTCGATGGTCTCGATGGTGACGCGCTTTGCTCCGATCTTGCGCGAGGGCGCCTCGGCGACGTCGCTCACGTACCTCGCCAGCGAACGCGTCATCCCGGGTTACGGCGGAGGCATGAACGCCGCCAAGGCCGCGCTCGAGAGCGACACTCGCGTGCTGGCGCACCAGGCCGGCGGCAAGTTTGGCCTGCGCATCAACACGATCTCGGCCGGTCCCTACGCCTCGCGCGCCGCCAGCGTCACCGGCATCATCCAAGAGATCATCGAGTACTACGAGAAGAACTCGCCGTTGCCCAAGCGCCTGACGGCGGAAGACGTGGCCAACGCAGTGCTGTTCCTCTCGAGCCCGCTCGCTTCGGCCATCACCGGCACCGTGCTCTACGTGGACAACGGCTTCCACGCGATGGGCAAAGCGGTCTGAGCAGGGTTTGGGTGTTAAGCTGCCGGAGGCCATGGAGTACCGGCGGTTCGGGCGCACGAATCGGCAGCTGAGCGTCATCACGCTCGGCGGCATGCGCTACTACCAGGGCTGGACGCCGCCCCGCGACGAGCTACCGGCCAAGAGCATCGAAGAGTGCCGTGACATGGTTCGCCTGGCCTTCGAGGCGGGCGTCAACCACATCGAGACAGCGCGGGGCTACGGCAAGAGCGAGCACCTCTACGGCAAGGTGCTGCACGAAGAGCTCGCCATCCCGCGCGATCGCTACCTGTTCATGACCAAGGGTGCGCCGGACACCGCCGACGCCACGCGCCGCATGGTCGAGGAGCAACTCGCCGCGCTGCGCATGGATCGCGTCGACTTCTACGCCTGGCACGGCATCAACACGCAGCGACGCTTCGACATGGCGCTGGCCAAGGGCGGCCCGGTGGAGACGCTGCTGCGCCTGAAAGAGGAAGGTCTGATCGGCCACGTCGGCTTCAGCACGCACGGCAGCGTGCGCCTGATCGCCGACGCCATCGCCACCGACCTGTTCGACTTCGTCAACCTCCACTACTACTACTTCTGGCAGCGCAACTGGGCCGCGGTGCAGCTCGCCGCCGCGCGTGACATGGGCGTGTTCATCATCTCGCCCAACGACAAGGGCGGTCAGCTGTTCAACCCTTCTTCCCTGCTGCGGGAGCTCACCGCTCCGCTCACGCCCATCCAGTGGAACGCGCGCTTCTGCCTGCGCACACCGCTGGTGCACACGCTGAGCTTCGGCATGACCAGGCCCGCGCACGTCACGGAGATGCGCGGCGTCCTTCCGACATCGACGCCGCTCAGCGCCGACGACGCCGCGATCCTGCAGCGCATGGACGCTCGCCTGCTGGTCGATCCCCTGGCCGCCTACGAGGGCTACGAGCTCGACGGCGATCCGTCGGGCATCAACATCCAGGAAGTGCTGCGCCTGCGCCGCATGCTCAAATGCTGGGACATGAAGGACTTCGGCCGCTACCGCTACAACATGGCCGAGCCCGGTGACGAGTGGTACTGGGGCGAGTTCGCGACGGACGAGAACATCGAGAAGATCGACATGAGCCGCGTGCCGAAGAACGTCCCGCTCAAAGCAATGCTGCGCGAGACGCACCACGCGCTCTACCGGCCCAAGGCGCGAGAGTGAGACGCTCATGCGGCGCGCGAGTTCCCTGATCCTCTCGTGCGGGCTACTCCTCGGCGCCAGCCGCGCCCATGCCGAGGAAGTGACCTACTCGCTGTTCTATCTTCCGGCGAAGGGCTGCCCCTCCGCGGAACAGTTCGCGGCGGAGCTGGCTACTCGTGCCCCCTGGCTCACGGAAGCGGACGGCGAAGCGCCTCTTTCCATCGAGGTGTCATTTCAAGAATCCACGCCCGTCACCGGGGTGCTGGTCGTGCGCGACACCGACGGCCAGACGACGACGCGGAGTGTCCCGGGCTCGAGCTGCGCGGAGGTGGTCTCGGCGCTGGCGCTGATCACGACCGTCCTCGTCGATGCCCAGCGCGCCGAAAAGCCTGCCCCAGCGCCGGCGCCGAGAC
>DATLIL010001187.1:0-2406 GCA_035539475.1 Polyangiaceae bacterium | reverse complement strand
CGCCAATCGGCCTGGCTTGATGGCAACCACGATGTCGAACTCGTGAGGCGGTTGCCTGGATGCGAAGACCCGGACCGCGACGCTCCCGACTTCCTTGAGAAAAGCCGCGAATGCGTCGATGTTCGGCAGGCGATCGTTGAGCACGGAATCGGGCTGGTAGAGCACGATCGAAGAAACCGCGAATCCGGACTGGTCAGGCACAGGCTCGGAGCCCGAACGCGCTTCGCCAGGGGAAGAAGACGACACCGCTGGCGTCGTCGCGGCGCCGGTATCAGGTGACGCCGAATGTTTCGGACCGCCCGTGCATGCAAAGGTTGCCGCAGCGAATAGAACACCGACGAATGGAGCAGCGTGAGGCATGTGGCTGTCCGCCCAACGTACTTTGAGCTGCCCGCGCCGTCGACCTGGAGACCAATCGTCAAATGCCGTCGCTTGGTGCTTGACGCGTTTTCGAGCGGCGCTTCTCGTTCGTCCACGCCCGCTGCGATTCGTGCCGCTCGCAAGGCCCAGGCGACCCGCTGCAGAGCGATAGTGCAAGCCGACGACTTCGAAGCCGTTCCGGCGCGCGAGCGCGCGTGAACGCGCCAACACGGAGCTTCGAAAACCGGGGTGTAGAGTGCCTACCATGCAAACGAGCACGAATTTGGCCGTTTCGTTCTCTGCGACGCTGTCACCTGCTGGGCTCTCCGACGCTGATCTCCTTGCCGCCACGCGGGGACTCGTTGGACGTTCGAATCAGCTCCTCGCCGCCCTGCTCGTTCATCTCGGGGAGATCGAGGCGCGCGGGCTCCACCGCAACCGCGCCTGCTCCAGCCTCTATACCTACTGCATCTACGTGCTGCGCTTCTCCGAAGACGAGGCCTTCCGTCGGGTCTCCGCCGCCCGCCTCGTGCGCCGCTTTCCGGCGCTGCTCGAGGCCATCGCTACCGGCGAGCTGCATCTCACGGGCCTGCTGATGCTCGGCCCCCATCTCACCGAGGACAATCTCGTCGAGGTCCTGGCTCGCGCCAAGCACCGCACCAAGAAGGAGCTCGCTCGCGTCGTGCGCCAGCTCGACCCGCTGCCCGAAGTGCCGGCGCGCATCGAGCCGCTTGGACCCGCGCCAGCGCGGCTGAGTACTGGTGCTCCGACCTGGAGCACGTTCGTTCAATCGTTCGTACCTGTTCGCGAGCTCGAGCCCGGCGACCGACCGCGCGAGTGGATGGCGACCAGCGCCGAATTCGCAGAAGCGCCAGCTGAAGTGGAATCACCCGTGCCAGCGCGGCTCGAGCCCGAACGCTACAAGGTGCAATTCACGACGGGCGACGAGTACGTGAAGCTCGTCGAGGAAGCCAGGGCCCTGCTCTCTCATTCCGACCCGCGCATCAGCCTCGACGAGCTTCACCTGCGAGCGATGCGCGTCCTCGTGGCCGACCTGCAGCGCAAGAAGCAGGCGGCGACCGCAAAGCCTCGGAAACCAGCGAAGCGCTCTCCCGATGTGCCCGCACCCGCACCCGCACCCGCACCCGCGCCTGCACCCGGGGCCGAGGCCGAGGCGGAGCAGAAGCACCCGCGCCAGCGCGGAAGACACGTGCCCGCCGCCGTTCGCCGAGCGGTCTTTGCGCGTGATGAGGGGCGCTGCACTTACTACGACGAGACTGGCGAGCGTTGCCGTGAAACGCACGGCCTCGAGCTCCACCACCTGCGACCTTTCGCCCGGGGTGGCGAGCACACCGCAGAGAACATCACCTTGCGCTGTCGTGCGCACAACACGCTCGCGGCCGAAGAAGACTTCGGCAAGGAGCTCATCGAGCTCGCGAAGGACTCGAGCAGTCACCAGTCCTGGCTGGTCACGGCGTCGGAAAGCTAGCCCCGCTTCCATTGAGTGGCGGACATCCTCAAAGTAGGTCGCTGTTTTTTTGGGGAACACACCGGCCACGTCACCGCCTGCCGCGCCTCACGGCTGGTCTGCTCGGCGCTACAACGGGTTTCTGGACGCCGCTGTTGCCGAGCGGGCCACCCCGGCGGCGGCGTATCGGAGCACGATGCCTTCATGCCCCGTCGGAAGCGCAGTCGTTGGGTTGAACCGGTGGCTTGGGGTGCGGCAGGCGGCGCACGCCCGGCGCCGATCCAACAAACGAGCCGCATCAAGGCGCTCAGCGACAGCGCCGGAAGGCTGCTCGCGTTCGACCTCGCCACTGGCCGCTGCGTCCGCGATCTCCGCCTCTAGCCACTGACCTCGACCCCATCGGCCGCCCACCCAACCGCGATGAGTTGCGCGCGGGGTCTCTCTCCGTTCTGCCAGAGACATACAGCCTGAACCCTGTCGGACCACGCTGAGCTGAAGAAGCACGAAAAGGTGCCGCCTCAGGATCCGCCACCCCTGCTTTCCAGCGCGAAACCGGGGATAGCTTTTGGCTGTCCCCC
>DATLIL010001186.1:0-2498 GCA_035539475.1 Polyangiaceae bacterium | reverse complement strand
CGTGATTCGCATGAATACGACCGTCCTCGCCAAGCACGAGATCACCGATCGCGTACCGCGCATGCTGGCGGCCAAGGATCAGAAGGTCCTGTATTTCGACGCCGCCAACGACGCGAGCTACGCCGCGGCCATCGAGGCCATGGACCTGAGCCGAGCCGGTGGCGTGAAGTCGATCGCGATCTTGACCGAGACCGTGATGAAGTGAGCGCAGGCGGGGAGAGCTCCAAAGCATCGGGCGCGGCGTAGGGGCCCGGCGCTCACACGTCGGGTGACGCGGCGCGGACGCATGCTGCAAGGCCGACACCGCTGCGTTGCACACGCGGCACTTCGACGCCGCGCCGTCGAACGGTGCACACGTGCAAGTTGCGAGAGCGGCACCAGCATGCGTCGCTTCGCTCGCTAACGTCGGTCCTCGACCCGCTATGCGGGATACACGGAGGACACGATGACGACGAAGCTTCTAGCCAGCGCGATACTCGGCCTCGGCCTTGCGGCAGTGGCGTGCGAAACCCAGCCGCTCGTGAGCGGCGTGCACGACGAAAACGTGGACCAGACCAGTCACGAGCTGGTCTTCGGCCTGCCCAAGCCCTTCAAGTGGCTCAAGCGCGAGCCCAAGGTACAGCTCGGGCCGCGCCCGTTCTACCTGGTCGACGACATGGATGAAGGTCCGCTCAAGGACAAGCTGGCTTCTTGCTCCGAAAAGGAGCAGAAGCCGTCCGATTTTTCCATCGGGCACCGCGGGGCCTGCCTGCAGTTTCCCGAGCACACCAAAGAGTCCTACGAAGCGGCGGCGCGCATGGGCGCTGGCATCATCGAGTGCGACGTGACCTTCACCAAAGATCGCGAGCTGGTGTGCCGCCACTCGCAGTGCGACCTGCACACCACGACCAACATTCTGGCCACGCCACTGGCCGCCAAGTGCAGCAAGCCCTTCGTGCCGGCAAACCCGGCCACCGGCACGCCCGCGTCGGCCTCTTGCTGCACCAGCGACATCACGCTCGAAGAGTACAGGACGCTGTGCGGCAAGATGGACGCCTCGAATCCCAGGGCGACGACGGTCGCCGAGTACCTGGGCGGCACACCGAGCTTCCGCACCGATCTCTACTCCACGTGCGGCACGCTCGTGACTCACGCCGAGAGCATCGCGCTGATCGACGGGCTCGGCCGCAAGTTCACGCCGGAGCTGAAAGCGCCGAGCGTGCCCATGCCGTTCCAGGGCGACTATAGCCAGGAGCGATACGCGCAGCAGATGATCGACGAGTACAAGGCGGCTGGGATCTCCCCCAGGCGCGTGTGGCCGCAGTCGTTCAACGTGAACGACGTGGTGTACTGGCTTCAGCACGAGCCTCGCTTCGGGAGACAGGGCGTGTACCTGGACGATCGTGTGGACGCGCCGGGCGGCTACGACGTCGCCGTCGCCGGAATGGCGGACGTCCGCGCCAAGGGCGTGAACATCATCGCGCCGCCGATGTGGGCGCTCGTCACGGTCGAAGGCGGCAAGATCGTGCCGTCGAGCTATGCCAAGGCAGCCAAGAGCGCGGGGCTCGACATCATTACGTGGACGCTCGAGCGCTCGGGCCCGCTCGCCAGCGGCGGCGGCTACTACTTTCAATCTGTGACGCCAGTCATCAACAACGACGGCGACTACTTCACGCTGCTGGACGTGCTGGCGCGCAAGGTCGGAGTGCTGGGCGTGTTCTCGGACTGGCCCGCCACGACCACGTACTACGCCAACTGCATGGCCTTGTGAGACTTCCCGAGCGATCGACGGGGCGGCCTGGTTGCGGCCCCGCCGGTCTGCTCGACTCTCCGCTCGATGCACCTCGTGCCCTGCCGGACCCTCCCACCCCGGTCAAACGCGCGCGCACGGCCGCTCAAGCATGAAGGCGCTTGGCCGCAGACGCTCCGCACAGCCCGAAGATCGGCAGCGCAGATCGGCAAATCGAGACACGTTCAGTTATTTAACCGAATAATCCCGGGCGGTTGGGAGTATTTAGGATCGGCAGAATTCTGGGGGTAGTATCGGCAGGAGAGCATGGCCCTCCTCGAAACCCCAGCTCGCCTGGAGCCTTGCCAGCTCAGTCAGTACCCCGAGCGGTTGGCGGACGTCGTGTCATCGATCGTCGCCACCGCCACCACGCTCGCCTTGCGCCTGCACCCGCTTACGGCTGCGAGCCTGGCGGACTTGGTGCGCGTGATGAACTGCTACTACAGCAACCTCATCGAAGGGCACGACACGCGTCCCCGCGATATCGAGCGAGCCCTCCAGGACGAGCTCGAGAGCGGCGGTGCACGGCGCAACCTTCAGCTCGAAGCGCGTGCCCACATCGGCGTGCAGAAGTCGATCGACGAGCTCTTTGCGCGGGGCCAGCTCGAAGAGCCTTGCCGGCAGTCGTTCATACGCTGGGTTCACGAGCGATTCTACGAAGACGCCCCCAGCGAGCTGCTTACCATCACGACCAGCAAAGGCTCCTTTCGTATGAAGCCTGGAGCGCTGC
>DATLIL010001185.1:0-9516 GCA_035539475.1 Polyangiaceae bacterium | reverse complement strand
GACATACAGGGCAACACCTGTCGGGGACGCTTCTGCCGAAGGCCCGCGAAAAGCCAAAGAGTCAGCCGCGCCGCCCCCTTTTCCAGCCCGAAAACGCAATATCGGTTTTGCCTGTCCCCTTAACTTGCGGGAGGAAGAAGCGCCGGGGTTGCTGGCCGGTGCATCAATGACGCCTCTTCGAAGAGGCACTGCCCGATAGGTGTTGCCCTGTATGTCTTTTGCGATGCGGGACCCCGTCCCCCGGGGTTGGAGGATGCGGACGGGAAGGACTGACTGGCCCCTGGCTCCGCGTCAGGGAGGGATCAGGGAGGGTCAGGGGCGGTTGTTGAGACGCGAGAGCACGAGCTTGGCGGTGCCCTTCAGCGTCTCGAACACGCCGGGGCCGGTGCGGGCGGCGGCTTCGAATTCGGGGACGTTGGTCGGGTTGAGGGCGGCGCGGAGCTCCTCGACGGAGAGGACGTTCGGGATGTCGCGCTTGTTGTACTGAATGACGAACGGGACCTCGTCGGGGTTGAGGCCGTTCTCGTTCAGATTGACGCGCAGGTTCTCGAGGCTCTCCTGGTTGGCCTCGAGGCGCTCGGGCTGCGAGTCGGCGACGAAGATCACGCCGTCAGCGCCCTTGAGGATCAGCTTGCGGCTGGCGTCGTAGAAGACCTGGCCGGGCACCGTGTAGAGGTGGAAGCGAACCTTGAAGCCCTTCACCTGACCGAGATCGATGGGCACGAAGTCGAAGAACAGCGTGCGCTCGGTCTCGGTGGCGAGCGAGATCATCTTGCCTTTGGATTGCGGGACGGTCTTGTCGTAGATGTACTGCAGGTTGGTGGTCTTCCCGCACAATCCAGGCCCGTAGTAGACGACCTTGCAGTTGATCTCACGGGCCATGTGGTTGATGAAGCTCATCTCTATCCCTCAGCCTCGACCGCGCGCTCGACCTCGCGCGCCACGCCTTCGACGATTTCCAGAACTTCGGTGACGGGTAGCTCGAAGCAGTTGCCGAGCTCGGTGAGCGCCTGGATCTCCGGCTGACCGAGCTCACCATCGGCGACAGCGATCAGCGCGGTGAAGCTGATTGCGTGGGTGCGGCCGAGCGCGTCGTCGAAGTCGGCGGCGGCGCGGCGCAGGCGCTCGCGGCGGCCAAGCATGGCGACGGCGTCGTCCAGATCCTTGAAGTGCAGCTCGAGCTCCTCGCGGTTCACGGCGGAGCCGGTGGCCTGCTCGAGCATCGCCGCCAGGGCGCGCCGCTCTTCGTCAGCGAAACCGTCGGCGGAAGCGACCAGGTAGCCGAGCTCGAGGATCGACTGAAACGTGCGCGCGCTCTGATCGTCGGCGCCCCCGCGCGTGGCTTCGGCGCCGGCGCGCAGCTGATCGGTTCCGGGCAGGCGGTGTCGGCTGCTGGGGCCGGCGCTCTGCCTTTCGATCAATTGCTGTATGGCTCGTCCCAGGCGCTCCGGCCCGACGTGCCGCAGATCCGTCACCTTGATGGCCATTGTTTCACTCTACAACAAATGGCGACGGCGAGTCGAAGAGTGCCCGGGGCGCGGGCCGGCTCAGCGGTTCACGCTGCTCATGTTGCCGTAGCGATCGCCGGCGGCAATGCCGGGCGGCAAGAGCTCGGCGAGCCGGATGAGCTCGGCCGGCCGGAGCTCGAGACTTGCGGCGGCCGCGTTTTGCTCGAGGTACGAGCGGCGCTTCGTGCCCGGGATGGGGACGATGTCGTCACCCTGAGCGAGGACCCATGCCAGGGCGAGCTCCGCGGCGCTCACCCCGCGGGCAGCCGCAAGCTCGCGTACGCGCTCGGCGACGGCCAGGTTCTTGTCGAAGTTCTCCCCCTGGAAGCGCGGGTTCTTGTGGCGCCAGTCGTCCGGCGCCAGATCGCTGGGGCTCTTGATGGTGCCGGTCAGGAAGCCGCGGCCGAGCGGGCTGTACGCCACGAAACCGATGCCCAGGGAGCGCACCGTCGGCAGGATGGCTTCTTCCGGCTCGCGGCTCCATAGCGAGTACTCGGTCTGCAAGGCGGCTATTGGGTGCACGGCATGCGCGCGACGGATCGTTTCGGGTTTGGCCTCCGAGAGCCCGAGATAACGTACCTTGCCGGCCTTCACGAGCTCGGCCATGGCGCCCACCGTCTCTTCGATCGGGACATTGGGATCGACGCGGTGCTGGTAGTAGAGGTCGATGGTCTGCATGCCGAGCCGGCGCAGCGAGGCTTCGGCAGCCTTGCGCACGTATTCGGGCCGCCCGTTGATGCCGATGAACTCGCCCTTCTCGTTGCGCTCGTTGGCGAACTTGGTGGCGACGATCACCTGGGAGCGCTTGTCGCGAAGCGCGCGACCGAGCAGCTCCTCGTTGGTGAACGGCCCGTAGGCGTCGGCCGTATCGAAGAAGTTCATCCCGAGCTCGATGGCGCGATGGAGGGTCGCGATCGACTCTTCCTCGTTACGCTGTCCATAGAACTCCGACATGCCCATGCAGCCGAGCCCGATTTCCGAAACAGAAAGCCCCTGGGTGCCGAGCGCTCGTCGTTTCATCACAGCGTTCTAGGTCTGTTTCGGTTGGCGTCCACCTCGCGATTTCCCGCGTTGAGAACCGGTTAGGGGGCCGATTTCCATTGTCCAGGCGTCGGTTTGACGGTAATCGCGGGCTCGTGAGCGAACGTAAACCCAAAGTCGCGATTCTGACCGCAGGGGGTCTTGCGCCCTGTTTGTCTTCTTCCGTTGGCGGCCTGATCCAGCGCTACTCGGAGCTGGCGCCAGACGTGGAGATCATCGGCTACCTCGGCGGCTACAAGGGCCTGCTCCTCGGCTCGAGCGTGGCAGTGACGCCCGAGGTGCGGGCGCAGGCGGGTGTGCTGCATCGCCACGGCGGCAGCCCGATCCAGAACAGCCGCGTCAAGCTCACGAACGTGAAGGACTGCGTGAAGCGCGGCCTCGTCAAGGAAGGCCAGGATCCGCTGGCGGTGGCCGCCGAGCAGCTCACGCGCGACGGCGTCACCATCCTGCACACCGTCGGCGGCGACGACACCAACACGACGGCCGCCGATCTGGCCGCGTACCTGCAGAAGCACGACTACAAGCTGACCGTGGTCGGCCTGCCCAAGACCATCGACAACGACGTCTACCCGATCCGTCAGTCGCTCGGCGCCTGGACGGCCGCGGAGCAGAGCGCGGTCTACTTCGAGAACGTGGTCAACGAGCACTCGGCCAACCCGCGCATGCTGATCGTGCACGAGGTCATGGGCCGGGCCTGCGGCTGGCTCACGGCCTACACCGCCAAGGTCTACCGCCAGCGCCTGATGCACCCCGACTTCCTGCCGGGCTTCAACCTGGCGCGCTTCCACAAGGACCTCGACGCGGTCTACGTGCCGGAGATGGACTTCGACCTCGAAGGCGAGGCCAAGCGCCTGCGCGCCGTGATGGACGAGCAGGACTGCGTGAACATCTTCGTCTCGGAAGGCGCCTGCGTGACCGAGATCGTGAAGGAGATGGAGGCCAAGGGCGAGAGCGTTCCGCGCGACGCCTTCGGTCACGTCAAGCTCGACGCGGTCAATGTGGGCCAGTGGTTCTCCAAGCAGTTCGCCAAGCTGCTGGGCGCCGAAAAGACGCTGGTGCAGAAGTCGGGCTACTTCGCGCGTTCGGCGGCGGCCAACCCGGACGACCTGCGCCTGATCCAGAGCATGGTCGACCACGCCGTGGAGTGCGGACTTCGCGGCGAGTCCGGCGTGATCGGTCACGACGAAGATCACGGCGGACGCCTGCGCGCGATCGAGTTCCCGCGCATCAAGGGCGGAAAGCCCTTCGACATCGACCAGCCCTGGTTCGACGACTTGCTGCGGGATATTCGCCAGCCCAAGGGAAAGCGCCTCGCCGTGGCTCACGGGCACGAAGAGGTGGCCTCCATCCCGTCGACCGCCACGTAACCCGGTATTTCGGGGCTGACGGGCGCACCGTTCTGCAACACGCCTGGCAATTTGGAACAGGCGAGGTTCGCGTGCGCCCGAGCTATCAGGCGGCCTCCCGCGCTCTCGAGCCGATCGAATCTGCGCAATCGTCGTGGCATCCCGCGTGCACTCTTGCTCGCGCGGAGAACGAAGGTCGTGCAGGAGTCGAGCGAAGAGAAGGCGAAAACCAACGAGCATCGGGTCGCCTTCGAGCTCGATAGCGACAGCCTGGCACCAGTGTATGTCGCACTGCGCGGCGTATTGCCGGCAGAGGGCGGCCCCTACCTGGTGATGGAGTACCTGCGAGGCGCGCCGCTCGCCCGCGTCTTCAACGCGCTGCATCACAACAAAGCCCTCGCCAGCGACCCTCGCCTCCCTCGCCTGGTGGCGCGCATCATCGCCGGTCTGGCCGAGGGGCTGCACGCCGCCCCGTCACACGTCAGCCCGCAGACGCTGTACGTGCTGTTCGACGGCTCCGTCCGCGTCGCCGACAGCGGCAGTGCCCGCGCCGTGAAGCTCGAGGCCATCTACCTGGCGCCGGAGCAGCGCGAGCCCGGTAGCGGAGATCGCCGCAGCGACGTCTGGTCGCTAGGAGCCGTTGCCTGGGAACTGCTCACCGGTCGGCGGCTGCCGAAGAGCAAGCGCGGGTTCGCCCCGGCCTCGACCTACCGGGAAAGCGTGTCGGGCGAGCTCGATCTGATCCTGATGCGCGCCCTCGAGCGCAACCCGAACGCTCGCTACCAGAGCTGTCGGGCGCTGGCGCAGGATCTCGAACGCTTTCTGCACAGCACCCCCAAGAGTGTCAGCGCGCAGGATGTCGCGGCGTGGATGACCGAGCTCTTCCCCGACGGCCAGGCGCGCATCGACGGCATGATCGCGGCAGCCAGGAGGCTCACCGCCCCGGAGCCGTCCGCGCCGGACGAGAAGGAGGAGGAGGAAGCTCCAGAGCTCGAGCCGAGGGCGCGACTCGGCAGGCTCGCCGGCATGCTGCTCTTCGGCCTCTCCCTCTCGGCCATCGGAGTGGCTTCGGTTCAGTTCCTCTCGGGCAAGCCGCTCTACTCGTTCGCCGCAAGACCAGCCGCAACCGGATTGGTCAACGTGGCCACCCCCGGCACCAGCGTCGAGGTGATCCACCGCGGCAGGCTGATCGGCAAGACACCGATCAGCCTTTCGCTTTCAGCCGGCGAGCACGAGCTCGTCCTGCGCGGCCACGGCATCGAGACGCGCGTGACCGTCCCTGTCACCGCGGGCGAGCCGTCGAGCCTCTCGCTCCCCTTCCCGGCCGCGGTCAGCAAGGTGCCGTGAGGCGCGCTCAGTCCGGCACGCAGACGTCGGTGCTGCTCGAGAAGCCGAAGGCCGCGCCGTTGTTCGTTCCGCAGTGGAAGCCCGGCAGGCAGTCGTCTTCCTCCGGGTTGCAGTCGCCGCCACCGTGCCCGCACTTGCAGCCCGAGCTGCAATAACCGGAGCCACCGAGCGTTCTTTCGGCGCAGGTCTGCTTCATGCAGACGTCATTGGTGGACACCTGGCCGTAGGCCGGGCCCTTGTTGTTCGCGCAAACCAGGCCTGGCGCGCAATCTACGCTCGGGCACCACACATCCGAGTCAGAGCAGTCGGACTCGTATTCGTCGCAGTCGCCTTCGTTGTTGGTGCAAGGACAGCCAGGCACGCAGAACTCGCCCGATCCGGGCACGAGCGAGCTGCAGGTCAACACTGGATCCGATGCTGGCCCCCAGGTATCGCTACTGGTGATGTAGTCCGACGAGCTCGAAACGAAATCGCGCACCGCGGGGTCGAATTGCTTGAACTGATTCTCCCCGTTCGGCGCCCTCCCCCGCACCGTGCCGATCAGATACGGGTAATCGCCGTCCTTGGCGTAGACGCCGCCGCCGCTCGAGCCGTCGATCATGTCCATCTGACT
The DNA here is from genome assembly GCA_035539475.1 of Polyangiaceae bacterium. Taxonomy (GTDB): domain Bacteria; phylum Myxococcota_A; class Polyangia; order Polyangiales; family Polyangiaceae; genus PMG-095. Next base: position 3,661 of record DATLIL010001185.1, on the reverse strand, counting down.
GCCAAGCATCCCCAGCGTGTAAGTGCCCTGCACCTTCGAGTCGGTGCTGATCCACGTCTGGCCGGCGCTGGCTGACTGGGTAAACATGTTGGCCCCGCCGTTCACGTACTCCAGATGCCCCGGCTGCGCGCAGTACGTGGACGTGCCAATGCAACCTGGATACGACCTCATGGCCGTGGAGCGCGCAGCGAGCTCGGCGCTCGTGATGATCCACCAGCCGAGCCAGCCCGAGTCGTCTCCCGTCGCTTTTTCGCAGGGTACCCACATGGCCCCGGCCAGCACGTAACCGTTGAAGTCGACGCTGCCATAGTCGACGTGCCGGGCCACGCCGTTGGCGCTCGTCGAAAAGTCCTTCCAGGCCTGGGGCACGGCCACCGTGAAACATGTGACGGACCCGTAAGGATTTCTGCTCCCGCTCACGCTGTGCTCCTGGTTCTCGCCGGGCCAGAACGTCATGGACCGCCAGACGTTCGCTGTCGTGTCGTAGAGGCAGTGCGCGGCCGTCACCATCGTGCCGCGGCTGATCATCGTGCCCGAGCACCCGCTCGGACTACCGTCGCCATTGGTAAAGGAGTTGAAGACGCTAGTGCGCGCCGGGTAGTCGGTGCTGCTGTCGAGCATTCGGCTAGGCGCGAGGGCACGGGCGACGCGCTCCTCGGGCGCCGGCCCGGACGGTTCACTGCGCTGGGGTCCCTTGTCCTCCGCGCCGTACTTGAAGTGATTGAACAGGTTCTCGGCCTTTTCCATGGGCGGTTCGGACTCGAGGTACTCGTAGCCGGCCATGTAGCGAACAGCGCGGATGTCCTCGGCGAACTCCTCGACCGTGTCCGGCAGCTGGTACTCGCTCTCGGCCTCACCAGCCGCAGGCGGCAGCGCCGCAAGCTCGCCCGGTTGAGCCATCGGGGCCGGCCCCACGCGGATGAAGTGACGCCCCTGCTGGTCCACGAACTCGTACGGCGGAGGCGGGATCTCCCCGCTGCTCGGCGCCGCTACGTTGCCAGACACGTTGCCGTCCGGCGCGCCGTCCTCCGCGCTGCAAGCCAAAACAACCAAACCCGACACCACCAGCACCGCACCCTTGGTCTTCATATCGAGGACGCTATCACCCGGCGGACGTAAGCCGCAACGGTCAGATCGTTTTAGCAACAACGATGTCTGGAGTGCGCACTACGCCGAACTTGCACGACGACGTCGTGTACCGCGCAACCTCAGCACGATGAGCGCACCCAGGATCCAACACGAGACCTCGAGCGAACGCGCGTTTGCTCGCTGCACCTGGCATCCGCCGAAAGGTTGAACGTCGCTCCAGGTGATCAGGTCCGCCTGAGTGGCCGTGCGATTGCCGAAAAAGTCGAGGGCTGTCACCCGCGCCAGCCGCGCCTGCGTCGGCACGAGTAGCTCGAAGGAGTAGGGCGGGATCTCGTCGAGGCGCATGGTCATTAGCGCGTCCTCCACGTCGAGCACTTCGAGCATCACCGAGCGAACACCGGCGACTTCGTCACTGGCGTCCACGTCGATGATCACTCGTTTGACATCGCCAGTTTCTTCGACGGAAACGCTTCGGACAGTGACCCTCGGCGAGTCGGTTTCCGCGGAGAGCTCGAGCGCCGGGCCACAGCTCGATGACGCTATTTCCGTTCTGTCCCCGAGCGGCAAGCCTCGTTCATCGAGCGCCGGCACGCGACAGAGCGGACTCGGTTGCCAGCTGCCGAAGCTGTCGCCACAGGGCGAGAGGTCGAGCTGCGAGGCACTCTCGAGCCAGTCGACGAAACGTGCGACGTCCGTGTAGTAGCCGCGCCCGCAGCCTTCGGTGGTGCCGGACGAGAGCACTCCCACCTGCCGCCATTCGTCATCGGCGCCTACAGGCGTGAACGCGGGTCCGCCGGAGTCACCGCCGCAAGTTCCCTTGTCGAGCTCGCCGATCTCGAGCTCGGCGTCGACCACGACCAGTGGAGCCTGCACCTCGCGCTTGGTGCCCGCTGCCGCGGTGGAGTCCTCGCTCTCACCGAACCCGACCAAGACGCTCTGGTCACCTGCTTGCAGCTGCTCTCGCTCGCAACCGAGCGCCAGCGGGACGATCGGAACCTCTTGCAATGGCTCGCGCAGCACGCAAAACGCGAGGTCGTTACCGTCACCGAGCTCTCTGAAATCGGGGTGCGCGGCGCAAAACTCGACCGAGCGTTCGAGCGCTCCGTCGAGCTGGCCGCCGGCGTAGACGCGCTCGGCGTGTGTCCCGCAATGGGCGGCGTAGAGCACCAGCCGCTCGTGGAGCAGCGTGCCGCTGCAGCCGACGTCCAGCCAGACCACGCTGGGCCACGCCCCCTCCGCGCTCGGCGCTCCTCCCACGATGGGCTGGGCGTGGGTACTCGAAGCTCCGGGGTCCCCGGAGCCGCAGCCCGCAGCAAGCCACGCCAGCGCGGCTAGCTTTGCTGCGCTGGCGGTGGGCATGCGGGAAAGAGGCTACACCATCGAGCTACGAACGCCGGATCCGGCGCAGCAGCGGCGCGAAGCTGCCGTGGACGCGGCGGTAGTGGATGGCTCCCGCCACGATCGCCACGGTGGCGTAGGCGCCGAAGGCCGTACCGGCCACTGTGGCAGGACGGATCTGGGTCAGGGGCGCCCCCGCCACGGCCGCTCCCAGCAAGCCGCCGGCGAACGCCGCAACGACGCCGCCTGCGACGGCGCCGACGACTCCACCAACTGGTAGGCGACGGTAGGAGATGGCGTAGATCATCAAACCCACACTCAACCCCACGACGAGGAACATGATGAAGCTCATGGGTAGGCCTCCATTCGGCTGGAGACGCAAAAAGTGAACCGCCGGCCGGAAGCCTCGCGTTTCGATAGGGCGTGGGCCCGCAAGCTTCTTGCGAAAGACGAGCGCTACAAGTCTAATAGACCCTTGCACCGCGAATCTGCGAGCTTATCGATGCGCAACCGCTCTCTGTCCGGGCTGCTGACCTTCCTCGTGACCTGCCTGCTACTGGCCATTTTCGCGCCGGCGGCGCGGGCGGTCACGGCACAACAATGCATCAACGCCCACGAGCAGTCCCAGGTGCTGCGCATGGGTACGGAGCTCATGGAAGCGCGCGAGCAGATGCGGCGCTGCGCGGACGAGGACTGCCCCTCGGTCATCCGCAAGGACTGCCTGCGCTGGATCGAGGAAATCGCGTCCCAGATCCCCACGGTCGTGCTCGAGGCCATCGACGAAGAGGGCGCCGAGAGCAACGTGAAGGTCTACGTCGGTGACAAGCTCATCGCCGAGCGCCTCACCGGCGCCGCCACGGAGCTCGACCCCGGCCCCTACGAGTTCCGCTTCGAAATCGAGGGCAAGCCACCGAAGACCGTGAAGGTGCTGCTGAAGCAGGGCGATCAGAACCGCAGCGTTTCAGCTGACTTCCGGCCCCCGCCCGAGCCCACCAAGCCGATGATCTTCCCGCCGGGCTACCAGCAGCCGCCGCGGCAAGAGGTCCCGAAGGGCAAACCGACACGTCCGGTGCCGACCCTCACCTATATCCTCGGTGGCGTCGCGATCGTCGGAGCCGGCGCAGCGACCTACTTCGGGGTGACGGCCCTGCAGAAGAAGGACGACGCCATTAACGAGTGCGCGCCCATCTGCGATGACGACGTCAAGAAAGACGTCGATCAGAACGCTCTGATC
>DATLIL010001184.1:0-2497 GCA_035539475.1 Polyangiaceae bacterium | reverse complement strand
GCTGGGCGGGGAACCGCCGCTGCCCCCCGCCGCCGTGCCGCCGGCGTTGCCTTGTACCGGCGCAGGTGCGCCTGACTGGCTGCTGCAAGCCGCGAGCAGCAAGGTGGTGACCATCGTCCAGGGCGTTCTGGCGCCGTTCATCGTGCCGCGTCTCCAAATTTGGGCGAATTTCTGCCCGCGAACGGGCTCCTGTGGATCGCAGCGCCCGGTCGCGATACCTGAAATGGGCATGAGTCGTGCGCTCCTTCTCTCGGCGTTGCTCGTCTTGGCTTGCGGACAGAACGAAAGCGACGCGAACACTCCCGCGCAGACCGCTGGGGCCGGCGGCTCGAGCACCGCTGGCACCTCCAGCGGTGGTAAGGCGACCGGCGGCAGCTCCGGCGGTTCGGACGCCGACACCGGCGGTGCGGCCGGCTCCGACGGCGGCGCCGCCAGCGGAGGTGAGGGACCCAGCGGCTCGGCCGGTGCTCCCGCCGACGCTCTGGTCGACTGCGATCCACGCAAGATCCTCTGCAAGATCGCGGCACCCGAGTGTCCGATGATGGAAGTGCCGAGCGTCGAGGGCACTTGCTACGGCCCCTGCGTGAAGATCGATCGCTGCGCTTGTGCTTCGGCCGCAGCTTGCCCCGAAGAGGAGCAGTACACGTGCTGGGGCGGGATGCACTGCGGTCCCTACGTGAAGTAAGCTAGTCGCGCTTGCGTCGCTTCTTCTTCTTCTTCGTGCTCGTGGCTTCGCTCGTGGCAGGCGCCTGCAAGAAGGCGCCACCGCCGCCCGAGGTCGACAGCTCCCTCGAGCAAGCCATGGATCTCGTGGCGTCGCGCTGCAACGTCGAGGTCGAGAGCGCGGTCGTGCAGTGTTCGGGCGTCGAGATGGGAGAGATCGCCCGTGGGCTCGTCGACGGTAATCAACCGCGGCTAGGCAAGCTCCACACTCTCGTGCATTCGCTGAGCAGTCCGGACGCGAAGCGACGTGTCATCGCCGCCCATCTGGCGCGCAACGTCTACGGTGAGTCGTTCGGTCCCGCGGCGCAGCCTGGACCCGTGTCTCCGCAAACGGCCGATGCGCTGATCGAAGCTCTCCGCAAGTTGCCTCCCGCGCTGGCCACGCGCGTCGCTCCGGTGGGTGCCCACGCCGCCGCGCTCGCGGGTAGAGAAGAAGCGCTCTTCGCCGCACTGAACGGTTTTCCTCCCGAGGTTCGGCTCGAGGTGTATCGCGGGCTGATGACCTACGGCCGGTTGGCAGCGTTTCCAAAGGTCCGTGAGCTCGCCCAGGGTGACTTCGATCAGATCAGCGCGGCCCTGGCCAGTGTGAGCAAGATGCAGAACTGGAGCGCGGAGGAGCAGGCTGCGATCTGCCCCTGGCTGGTCGGCTTGACCAAACACGACAATCCCCGTGTCGTCGACCAGTCCTACGCGGTGCTGCAAGCTTGCAAGGCCGACGACTACCAGAAGCTCCTGCGCGAGCGGCAGAAGCGTTAAGTCGGCCGCTGTTTGCTGCGCACGATCTCGAGCTTGCGCAGCTTGATTGCGGGCTTCGGCCGGGCCGCCTCGACGGGCGCCGTGCTGATCGCGTCGAGCACGCTTTCCGGTCCGCACTTGCCGAAGATGGTGAAGCTGCCGTCGAGCTGCGTGGCTGCACCGTCGAGGATCATGAACTGTGAGCCGCTCTTGTTCGGCGTGAAGGCGCGCATGCAGAGCAGCCCGCGCTGGTCGTGCTTGGCCCCCTGCCATGTTTCGTCCGGGATGAAGTAGCCTACGCTGTCGTTGTACTTCTCGCCGGGGCTGCCGCCCTCGATCGAAAAGTTCCTGAGCACCGAGTAAAACTCGGTGCCGTCGTAGAGTGGCTGCTTCAGCCACTGGCCGCCCTTCTTGTAGGGCCGGAGCCCGCGCGCCAGGCCGACGAAGTTGGCCACGGTGTTGGGCGCCTTGTCCGGCCAGAGCTCGCATACCAGGTTACCCGCGCTGGTGCGCATCACGGCGTACAGCTCGCCCTCTCCGCTCAGCCCGGCCGTTGCTTGCGCGAGCGTGAACTTGCCGCGCAGGGGATCATCGCTGGCCACCTCGGGCGCGGCCGGTAGCGGAGTTCTGGCGGAGACAGGCAGCACGGGTGTCGGTGGGGCGACGCTCGGGCCGGCGGTCGCAGTCGCCGTCACGCTCACGGCCGGACTCGGACTGATCGCGCTGGCGCTCGGTGGCGGTTCACCCACGCGCTCCTGACAACCAGCCACCACGAGCAGCGCCCAAACAAAAGCTCTCATCACTTCAGCTCGCGATCATCGCGGATACAAAAGCAACGGGCCCCAGCTTTTCAGCCGAGGCCCGTCAGCAACCGCTCGAGCTCGGTGCTTACTGGATCGTGATGTAGTCCAGGCTGCCGATCCAGCCCGAGCCGGAGCCCTCCACACACAGCGTACCCGTGCCGCTCTGCGCCGAGAAGGTGACCACGCCGTTGACCAGGTTCGGCGAGCTCCAGCCGTTGGTGTTCAGCGTGCTGAAC
>DATLIL010001183.1:0-4080 GCA_035539475.1 Polyangiaceae bacterium | reverse complement strand
GGCCTTCAGCGACGACGGTCACCTGTTCGTGAACAGCTACCTCACGCGCGAGCTCCGTGCCGTCGTCGGGATCCAGGACCGCGATTGCGTCGGCGCGCTGCAGGGTCACCCACAGCGCTCCGCTCGGCGCCTGAGCCAGCGCGCGAGGCTGGTCGCCGACCACGAGCTCGAGCTCCTGTTCGAGTGAGTCGCTGCCGGTCACGCTGACGCTGCGGCTGTCCGGGTTCACGCTCCAGATGCGCCGGCGCTCAGCGTCGAACACGACGCTGCCCGAGTTGCTCGGGGACGGGTCGGTCAGCGGTGTGTGTGCGGTCTGGATCCACGACGTGCTGGTGCGCTGCCCGCTCGCATCGGTGCCCACGACGATCACCGTGTAGTGGCCCGCGCTCGCGTAGAGATGCTCGACCTCGGCGCCGGCGCCGGGTCCGACGACCGTTCCGTCACCGAAGTTCCAGCGGTAGGTGACGGCGCCCTCGGCGTCAGCGACGCTCGCGATGCGGAACGTGCGCGATTCGCCGACCGGAACGGGCTCTGGCGGCGCTGCCGTCAGGTCGAGGGCCAGCGCGCGGGCGGAGAGCAACGCACACGCCGCGCCCAGCCATGCGGCGCCGCGGCGTCTTGTCACCGCAGCCTGCCTCGCCGGCGGGCGCGTGCGCAGAGCCCGAGACCAGCGAGCGCCAGCAGGGCGAGGCCCGTCGAGCCACGTCGTCGGCCGGGAGTGCGACACCCGCAGGCGCCGTCTTCCTCGGCTGCGCTGCTCGGCTGAGCACCGGGGTTGGCGGGGCCCCCTCCCGCTTCCGTTCCGCCGCTGCCAGCCGCGGTGCCGCTGTCCGTGCCCGCGCTGCTGGTGGGCGCGCCGCCGTTGTCGGGCACGTTGCCGCCGCTACCGCTGCTGCCACCCGCGCTCATGCCGCCGCTGCCGCCCGTGCCCGCAGGGAGCTCGATGGTGTTGCCGGTGGAGAAGCGCGTGACGGTCTCCCCGGCGATCGGATTCTGCGCCAGGTCTGCGAGCCCACCGGCGAGGATCACGACCTCGTACGTCGTGTCGGCCAGGAGCGGCTGCTTGGCGCCGAACGACACCGCGTTGAAAGACGAGTGGCTGAACACGCCGTCGATCGCGTCGCCACCGACGGGACGCACGACGATGCTCTCGGCCGTCATCGTGTCGATGTCGATCTCATCGGAAAAGAAGAGCGTGACGCGCGTGGTGAGGGGCTGCAGCAGCGCGCCGTCTTCCGGGTATCCCTTCAAGAACTCTGGCGGCGTGGCGTCCGGCGCCATGTCGTGCGCGAAGAACGCAGCGCCCGAGCCGTGATCGTTGCCGAGGTAGACGATGTTGCCCAGCACCGTGGCAAAGTCGCTGTCGGCGCCCTCGACGTCGATGTTCGCCTGCGACACCTGCGCGATGTTCTGCTCGTCGCTGACGTCGATCTTGCGGTAGCCCTCGCTCGACTGGCCGCAGAAGACGAAGGCGTCCTGGTACGTGCAGTAGCCGCCCTTGTCGGCGCCGAGCTTCAGCGCGCCACCGATGGCTTCCACGGTGTCGGCGCTCCACTTCAGGAACGAGTAATTGCCGCCCTCACCGCTGCCATAGACGCGATCGCCGATCACGAGCGCGGAGTACATCGCCGCGGGCGCAGAGCCCTTGGCGAGCAAGAAGGGGCTCTCCGGATCGCCGGCGTCGAGCACCGCGACCTCGGTCGGCGTCGCGTCCATGCCGGAGGCGATGATGTAGTTCCCGGCGGCATAGACCGGCCCGATGCGAAAACCACCAGATTCCCCGGTCTGGATGCGCGTCACGAGCGTCGGCGCCTCGGGGTCGTGCGCGTCCACCACGTAGATGCCATTGCCGGTGCCGCCCACGTAGACGTAGGGCCACGCCCACGAAGTCATCCAGGCAGCGTTGTCGTAGTCGCCGCCGTTGACGCCCTCGAGCTCCAGCGCGCCGAGCGGCTCCGGGTTGAGCGGATCGCTGAAGTCGAAGAAGCGCACGCCGCTGATCGTCGGGAACACCAGGATGTCCTTGCCGTCGATCACCGCGACCGGCATGGCGTGCAGCTCGCGAAGCTCGGCGGTCTCCGCGCTGGTGAAGCGCTTCAGCAGCACCGGCTGCTTGGGATCCTCGACGTCGAAGACGTGCAGCGGTCCGTCGGGCACGCCGCTGTCGTGTGACCCCATGACGATCATGACGTCGCGCAGCATCAGCACCGTGTTGCTGCCGCCCGGCGGCCCGGTGAACGTCGTTTCGTTGAACGATGCGAGCGGCACGCCCACCTCGCTCGCCTCGTAGGCGAGGTTGCCCAGCTTGGCGTGAGCAGCGGACGTGACCAGCGCGAGCGCGCTCGACGCGACGCCGGCCCGGAGAGAACGAATGTTCCAACTATTTGGCACGGTAGAACATTAATTCTACGCTCGCCCGAGGCGCTGGACAATCAATATTTGCCGATATTCAACCGATTGACAAAGCCCGCGACGCCGGCGCGCCGGCATACCGCTCAGACTTCGAAAATACGTTCCGGTGCTACCGTGGGAGCATGGGTCGGCGGAATTATCTGCTCGGCGCGCTCACGCTCGTAGCGTGTGGTCCAAGCATCCCACACCCTGAGAGCTCGTCTCCCATCGGCGCTTCTGATGCCGCGGACACCAGCGACACTTCGAAGCCAGCAGGGCCAGCCGCGTCCACTGCCAGGCCGGCGCGCGTTGCCTTCGGGCCCACGGACGCGGTCCTCGAGCTCTCCTTCGGGCGCTTCGGACCCTGCGAGGTGGAGGAAGATTCGTCGACCAAGGTCTTCGTCGTCTACTGCGACAAGGCCGGTGCGGGCGAGAAGGAGGGCATCCTCGTCAACTTCTATCTGCCCGGTTACTGGGACCCGGGCCCCTTCGACGCCGAGAGCGTTGCACTCACCATCCGCGAACAGCTGGGTCCCGAAACGACTCTGGAGAAAGCGTTCACTGCCACGGATCCCGCATCCGGCGCGCCCAACTACTTCCTCTCGCTCAGCGCCGTCTACCCCGAAGAACAGAGCGGGCAGGCTTTCATCGTGAAGGTCGCGCCGCTGCAGGGAGCGGTGTATTCGATGTTCCATTCCGTGATGTTCTCCGGCGCCGCCGAGACGATGCGTGACACCATCCGCGGCTGGCTCGACGAAAACCTCGACACACGCGCCAGGATCCTCGCGCGGGTAGCCCCCGATGCGGCCTGGCTCCCGTTCCTCGAGAAATTCGAAGGCCGCTGAGTTAGTTGCAGCCAATGCGCTCGTCGTCGATCGCGAGATCGTCGAACCACATCACGATCGGCGTGGGCGGCACCTGGTAGTAGATCGTGCCGAGGCCGATCGACTCGTAGGTCGACATCTGGGCACCCGTGTTTCCCGTGAAGGTGAGGTCGGTGACCTCCTCGCCGTCGCTGTAGAAGCTGAAGCTCGAGGTCGCGACGTCGATGTTCCACTCCGCGCAGTGCCACTCGGCGTCGAAGCTCCAGTCGTAGGACGAGCCCGCGCAGCACGAATCGTCAGGAATGTTGAAGAGCCACTGGTGCGTGCCATCCGTCGCGACGACGGTGTCGACCACGCGATTCTCGGTCGTGCCCTCGAGCGCGGCCATGGTGATGTGAATGACGCCGTCGTTCGGCTTGGGCGCGGGCGTGCCGGCCTTGTAGAACAGGCGGCCCCAGTGCTTCGTCGCCGTGGCTCCGAGGCTCCCGAGCTCCCGCTGCACGCGGTCGAGCCCCGTGCTCGTCCCGTCACTCTTCAGCGCCATCGAGCCCGAGTGTGCCTGGTCGTTCGCGAGCACGGTGCCGCCGCGCTCGGGCGCGTAGCCCTGCAGCGCCGTCCATCCGTCCGGGATCATGTCGACAGTGCCCGACTCGAAGTCCTCGCAAAGCGCGTACGTCTTGCCCGCACAGCTCGACGACGTCGGGTCCGTGCCACCGCTGCCGCCCGTGGTCCCGCCGCTGCCGCCTCCACCCGTCGATCCAGCGGTGCCGCCGCCAGCGGTGCCGCCGCCAGCCGTGCCAGCGCCACCCGTCGCTCCACCAGTGCCCGCCGAGCCGCCTCCGCCCCCATTCCCACCGCCGCCTGT
>DATLIL010001182.1:0-6648 GCA_035539475.1 Polyangiaceae bacterium | reverse complement strand
GAGTACGGGCTCGAGGTCGGACGCTTCTGGGAGCTCGGCGGGCGTTACCACCCCTCCCCTGGCGTCACGCCCGAGGTGGTCTATCCGGTCGCCGTCGAGCTCCAGAAACTACCGCCGGGCGGCGACCGCCCGCTGTACTGGGTGAGCCTCGACGAGCTCGTGACCGAGCGCCTCTCGCTGCGCGACGGACACCTGCGCATCGGCGTGCTGCGCACCGCACACGCGCTGGGCCGTCTGCCTGCGTGAGCCTACTCCTTCTGCGTCACGAGCCACAGCCGGTTGGAGCCGACCTCGAACGGCTTACCGGCGCCGTCGGTGGCGGCGACGATGCGCATCCCCGCCGCCGCGAACATCACGCTGAGCTCGCGGTAGGTGTAGACGCGGATCGAGATGGAGTGCGTCTCTTCGCGACCGCCCTTCTGGAAAATCCAGGTCGATTCGACGCGGCCGGTTTCGTGGTCGATGCGCCGTTCCTGGAGCACGCGCAGCCGCTGTTCGCCCTCTCCGTGGTACTGGAAGTCGCGCTTGACGACCTTGGGGTACAGGGTTTCGGCGACGTGGGTGTCGAGGAAGAACTTGCCGGCGGGGCGAAGGGCCCGGCTGATCCCGCGCACGAAGCCCTCGTTTTCGTCGTCGCCGAAGTAGCCAAAGCTACCCCAGTGGCAGATTGCGGCGTCGAACTCGCCGTCGAAGTCGAGCCCGCGCATGTCGCCGCGACGGAAGTCCACGCCGAGACCCTCGGCGGCGGCCTCGGCTCGCCCCGTGTCGAGCACGGCGGGGTTGAAGTCCACGCCGGTCACATGGTGCCCTCGCCGCGCGAGCTCGAGCGAGTGGCGCCCGGTGCCACAGGGGACGTCGAGAACCCTCGAGCCCTCAGCGAGCTCGAGGGCGCCCGCGAGTGCGTCGACCTCGGTCCGTGTCGCCCGGCCGTCCCCAAAGGTCAGGCCGAGCTGAACCCCGAGAAACGGGCCTTGAAAGAACTCCGTCCACCAGTCGGCTCGATCTCCCATCGGGCGAGCGGATACGCCCCGTGGCGCGCCGAGTCAAACACTGCGGCGCGCCATCGGTGGCGCTGCGCTGCGCTAACGGTCAGTCGCAGAGGCTATTGGCGCCGCAGATCCCGCTCGCGCAGTCCGTGGTGTCGTAGCAGCGCTCGTCCGGCAGACCTTGGGTACAGGTGTAGTAGCCCAGAGCGGAGTCATACACGCAGTAGGGGGCGTTGCAGTCGCCATCGTCGTCGCAGGGGTCGTCGGCGTCACCGCCCGAGCAGAGGTCGTGACCAAATGTCGGGCTACTGACACAGAAGCCGCTGGTGCAGTCGCCGTCCGCGTTGCAGGGGGCGCCTTCGATGCCGCTCTCGCAGGTGGCGTTGTACTGCCCGTCGTCGATGCACTTGTCGTTCAAGCAATCGCTGTCGACGTAGCAGACATCGTCCACCTCACCGTCGGTGCAGATACCGACGCTACCAACGGCGGCCGCGCACATGCCCGAAGTGCACTGCGCGTCTGACGAGCAGGCATGGTCTGCAGCGCCGTCGGTGCAGGTGCCACTGAAGCCAGACGTGGCGCACTTCACCGAGACGCAATCGCTGTCGTTGACGCAGGTTTCGTCCAGCGAGCCGTCAGTGCAAACGCCCGTGGAGCTCGTCTGGTTATTGCAAATGTCGCTGTCGCATTGAGCGTCTGACGTGCAGGGATCGCCGAGCGCGCCGCCGGAGCAGATGTTGTTGGCGCAGGCGCCGTTGGCGCAGTCGGAGTTGTCGGCGCAGGGGTCGTTCTCCGCACCGGCGGTGCACCGCTCGCGGTAGTCCTGGAAGTCCTCGTTGTAGGAGGAGACGCAGTAGCCCGAGTCGCACTCGCTGGCGTCGGAGCAGGGCTCACCGAGGCCACCCTCGCTGCAGTAGCCGCCGTAGCTCGTCTCGGCGCAGAAGCCAGCCGCGCAGTCGCCGTCCTCCTCGCAGGGAGAGTCGACCAGGCCCGTCGAGCACTGGCCGTAGCTGTACTCGCTGGAGCCCAGGCAGCTGCCCTCGTTGCAGTCCTCGGGGAAGTAGCAGTAGTCGCCGTTGAGGCCCGTCGAGCAGCTGCCCAGGAACGACGTCGGTGGCAGCACGCACTGCCCCTCCGCGCAGTGGCCGTCCTCGTTGCACTGGTAACCCTCGAGGCCAGGGCTGCAGGTGCGCCTGCCGTCGCTGTCCGAGGCGATACAGAAGCCGTCAAGACAGTCGTCGTCGTCGCGGCAGCGCTCGCCGTAGTTACCGGCCTGGTTGCACTCGCCCGCGTTGGCACCGTCGTCCATGACGCAGAAGCCGGGCTCGCAGTCGGTGTCGGCGTCGCACTCCTTGAAGGTGTAGGCGCAGGAGTTGATATCCGTCCAATCCTGGTCCGGATCGCAGGCCACGTCGCAGTCGATCGCGGTCACGCAACCTTCGGTGGGGTTGCACTGGTACACGCTGATGGTGGTGTTCGGGCAATCGCAGGTCACCTCGGCGCAGCTCGACGTGCAAACGCCGTCACCCTCGAACTGGAAGCCGTAGTGGCCGCACGAGTCGTCTGGCGGATCGGGGATTGGCGGCCTGTCGATCTCGATGCCGCCGGTGCCGCTCGAGCCACCCTTGCTCGTGCTGCCGCCCTTGCTCGTACTGCCGCCGCTGCCGCTGCTGCCGCCGCGATTGATGCTACCGCCAGTGCCTGCGGATCCGCCCATGGGTTCGGGGTCGGCATCCTTGTCGTCTTTGGTGGAGTAACAGGCGAACGCTGACAGCCCGCTCAACGCGAGCACGAGGAGTGACGTGCGGCTCATAAGTTAAAGGCCTCCAATGAAGAATCTACCGATGGCCGCGCGGCCAGTTCCCCCCAAAACCCCAGAATGAGCCATTTCGGTGTGCGCGAGTGGGAGTCTCTGCGCGAGCCTGCCACGTGGCGTCGCTTGGCTTATCGAAGGAGCTCGCTGTTCAGCCGGCCGATCGTCTCCGCATCACTGCGTAGACGTACGAGGACCCCCTGCTCCTCGTACTTCTCTTCCAGCACGCGGGCGTTCTCGTGCATCAGCGACACCAGCCGCTGGCGGTCGTAGGGCACGAGAAATTCGGCTTCTTCGTAGCTATCTTCGAAGAAGGCGACGACGTGCTCGCGAAGCTCCGCCACACGAGCGCGATCGTGCGCGGACGTCAGCCAGCTGTCCGATAGCCGTGGCTCGAGCTCTTGCAGCAGGGCTGGAGTCAGCTTGTCGACCTTGTTGAACACCAGGCGCGTGGGCACGGCGTCGGCCCCGATCTCGCGCAGCACCTCGCGCGTCACCTCGAGCTGCTCCTCCCAGGCCGGGTCGGCGGCGTCGATCACGTGCAGGATGAGCGACGCCTCGGCGGCCTCGTCCAGGGTGCTCTTGAAGCTCGCCACCAGATCGTGGGGCAGCTTCTTGATGAAGCCGACCGTATCGCTGACGAGGATGCGCGGGCGCGTCTCGGGGTAGAGCGCGCGCACCGTCGTGTCCAGCGTGGCGAAGAGCTTGTCCTCGACGTGCGCCTGGCTCTGCGTCAGCGCGCGCATGAGCGAGCTCTTGCCCGCATTGGTGTAGCCGACCAGCGCCACACGGCGGGCCTCGCGCCGCTGCGCGCGCCTCACGCTCTGCTCGCGTGCGATGACCTCGAGCTGTTCCTTGAGCTCGGCGATGCGATCGCGGATGCGTCGGCGATCGAGCTCGAGCGCGGAGTCACCCGAGCCGCGCAGGTGCTGACGCTCCTTGCTTCCGGGCGCCTCGCGCAGGCGTGGCGCCGTGTAGGCCAGTCGCGCGATCTCGACCTGCAGCTTCGCCTCGCGACTCTTGGCGTGGCGATGAAAGATCTCGATGATCACGCCGGAGCGGTCGAGCACGGTGGTGCCTGCGGCTCGCTCCAGGTTCCTGAGCTGACTGGGCGTGATGTCGTGGTCGACGGCGACCAGATCGATCTTCGGCGCCTCGTCCTCTTCTTCTTCGTCCTCTTCGTCGGGCTCGCCGCTCATGGCCTCCGCCTGGCGACGCAGGCGTGCCTTGTCCTTGCGCTTCGGCGCGGTGGTTCCGGTGTGGCCCGTTCCCCCGGTGAACTCCGCGAGTTCCTGCAGCTTGCCCTCGCCGAGCACGGCGGCGGGCGACAGGCTCTGGCGTACCTGAGTGACGCGCGCCACCACCTCGTAGCCCAGGGTGGTCACGAGCCTGCCGAGCTCGTTCAGGCTCGACTCGAGCGCCTCGTGATCGCTGCCGGGCAGCTGAACACCAACGAGAACGGCTTTCGGTACGGGGGCGGGCATGTCGCGACGATGAGAGAGGCGCTCCTATGGCACGAGTTGGCGGGCTGCGCTGCGAAACCGCCGCGAAACACAAAATTGTCGGACTTTTCCGGAGGGGGCCTTTGTGAAGCTCTCCCGAAATCTTGCCGCAACACTCACCGGCCGAGCATGGCCGCGGACCGGTGCTCATGTGCGCACACGGCCCCTCCCTGGACTGCATCACCCCCCGAGGATCCCATGAACGTCCTACTCCGCTGGATGACCGTGTGCGTGGCCCTGCCGCTGTTCGGCGTATCGTGCGCCAAGAAAGAAGAGCCGAAGCCGGAAGCCGCGCCAGAGAAGTCGGCCGCCGCTGCGCCCGAGATCACGGCCGCCGCCGCCGTCGCTCCTGCGCCCGCCCCGACCGGTCCCGCGCTGAAGATCGCCTACAGCGACTGGCCGGGCTGGGTGGCCTGGGAGATCGCCATCCAGAAGGGCTGGTTCAAGGAAGCCGGCGTGAACGTGGACTTCAAGTGGTTCGAGTACGTGCCCTCGATGGAAGCCTACTCGGCCGGCAAGGTGGACGCCGTGACGATGACCAACGGCGACGCGCTGGTCACCGGTTCGACCGGCGGACCAAGCATCTGCATTCTGGCCAACGACTACTCCAACGGTAACGACATGATCGTGGCCAAGCCCGGCATCAAGACGATGGCCGATCTGAAGGGCAAGAAGATCGGCGTCGAGAAGGGCTTCGTCGACCACCTCTTGCTGCTCAAGGCCCTCGAGTCGGCCAAGATGAGCGACAAGGACATCAAGCTCGTCGACGTGAAGACCGACGAGACGCCGCAGAGCCTCAAGTCGGGCTCGGTCGACGCCGTCGGCGCCTGGCAGCCGAACTCCGGCGCGGCCCTGAAAGAGGTCCCCGGCTCGACGCCGATCTACACCAGCGCCGACGCTCCCGGCCTCATCTACGACCACCTGTGCGTGAACAGCAAGAGCCTGGCCGAGCGCCGCGCCGACTGGCTCAAGGTGGTCAAGACCTGGTTCAAGGTGGCCGCGTTCCTGGCCGACGAGAAGAACCTCGACGAGGCCGCCAAGATCATGGCGGCGCGCGTGGGGCTCAAGCCCGAGGAATACAAGGCGCTGATGAAGGGCACCTTCTTCCTGGGCCAGGAAGCCAACATCAAGGCCTACGCCAAGGGTGAGGGCCTCGACTCGATCTACGGCTCCAGCAAGATCGTCGACGACTTCAACGTGAAGTATGGCGTGTACAAGACGCCGATGAAGATCGACGACTACTTCGATCCGAGCCTGGTGCAGGAAGCCGCCAAGTAAGTCCGAGGGACGATCTTGAACGAAGGCGAAGACAGACCGAGTCGAGTGTCAGGTCGGCGCAAGGGGCCGAGCGTGTGGACTCCGCGCGCTCCGCTGTCGAAGCGCGCTTCTTTCGCGGCCTACGTCTTCGCCTTCGTTTTCCCGTTCTTGCTCTGGTGCGCGGTCAGCTACGTCCCGTTCCTGTGGCACCCGCTGGTGCTGGTGCACGACGCGGGTGACAAGAGCGTCCCCGGCACCTACAGCTACGTGGACGAGGGCCAGCGCGTCGAAAAGGCGGAGTTCGACGCGCGTAACCGCGAGCTCAAGGCGGCGGGCAAACCCCTGGCCAGGGGCGAGCCGGTCAATCCGATCTACTTCCAGGCTCCCCACGAGGTCGGCCGCGCCTTCTACACCGCCTTCACCACGCCGCCCGAGCGCGACGGCGATCTCTGGCTGCACGAGAGCCTGCTCCAGAGCATCAAGGTGATCTTCTGGGGCTTCTTCTGGTCGGCCCTGTTCGGCATTCCTCTCGGGGTGTTGTGCGGCACGTTCTCGCTGTTCGCGCGCGGCTCGGAGCCCTTCGTCGACTTCGTGCGCTACATGCCCGCGCCGGTCTTTGGCGCGCTCGCCGTCACCATCTTCGGCCTGGGTGACGAGCCCAAGGTCGCCATCATCTTCATCGGCACCTTCTTCCAGATGGTGCTGGTGGTCGCCAACACCACCCGCTCCGTCGACGTCTCCCTGATGCACGCGGCGCAGACGCTCGGCGCCAACTACCGCCAGCTCATCTTCAACGTCGTCGTGCCGGGCGCACTGCCCGCGTTGTACCGCGACATGCGCATCCTGCTCGGCTGGGCCTGGACCTACCTGATCGTGGCGGAATATATCGGCGCGAGTTCCGGCATTACCTATTTCATCAACCAACAGGCGAAATACCGGATCTATGACAGCGTTTTCGCCGCGATTATTATGATTGGCATCATGGGATTCACCACGGATCGAATTCTCGACTGGATCGGGCGGCAGATTTTCCCATGGCAGAAGACTGCGAAGCCAGGCTTGATGCGCTCGATCGCGATTGCGCGGCGGC
>DATLIL010001181.1:0-11488 GCA_035539475.1 Polyangiaceae bacterium | reverse complement strand
AGGCTCGCCAGGTGGTCGCGCAGCCGCTCCAGGCCCTCGAGCGGGTCGGCGCCTTGCGCGATCTGTGCCGGGATCCGCTTGGAGAGCCAGGCGCGCACGTCGAGCCAACCTTGGAGGTAAGGGGGCGCCGTGTCGGGCGCGACATCGTCCAGAGTGGCTCGCAAGTCGCCGGAGAGCTCAGCGCCGTGGCGCGCCGCGGAGACGCGCTCCAGCAAGAGCTCGCGTTTGCTCATGACCTCCGACCAGGCCGCCCGACTACTCGCGAATGACTCTGCCGCTGGCAGGGTGAGGCCTTGCGCCGCCACGGCGAGCACGAGCGCCGCCTGCGCCTCGGCGTGCGGGGCCGCGCGGCGTTCGGCCTCGGCGTGGGCGCGCACGGCGGCGGCGACGGCGGATTCGAGCAGCTTTTGCCGTTCGCCGGTCAACAGGAGCTCGGCGCCGAGCGCCCGCTCTTCGCGCTCGAGCGCGGCGTTGCGACCGTCCAGCTCGGCCAGCGCGGCGTCCGAGCGATCGCTCACCTGCTCGCCGCTGAGCTGGGCCTCGAGCTGCTCCTGGAAGGCCGCGAGCGCCGCCCACTCGCCGTCGAGCTTCTGCAACGCGCGCACGGCTTCCTCCCAGGCGCGAGTCTCGAGCTCGAGCAACGCCTCCGTCTCGGCGAGCGCCGCGCGGGCTCGTGCGTGTTGCTGCTCGAGCGCAGGGACGAGCCCTGTGTGCTCGGCCAGCGAGTGCTCGGCGGATTGCCAACCGAGGTCGGCTCGTCGGCTCAGGAGCTCGGCGAGCGTCTCGCACAGCGAGAAGTAGCGGTCGCGCTCCGAGTCAGCCCGCTCCCGAGCGCGCTCTGCGAGCTCGAGCTCGGCGAGGGTGGGCGGCCGCACGCGTAGCGCGTCGAGCAAGCCGGACAGCGTGGCTCGAGCGGCGCTCGTTCGCGCGAGCTCGCGCGCGGCGCTCTCTGCTCCTTCGAGCTCTCGAGCGAGCTGTTCGGCGCGCAACGTGTGGTCCTCCTGGTCGAGCAGGTAAGCGTCGGCGAGCAGTCCGCGGAGCTCGCTGACACGCGCCGAGAGCTCGCGCACGCGGCGGGTGGCGGCGCCGCGCTCGATCTCTGCCTGTTCGACCGTGGCTCGGGCCTGCGCCAGCCGGGACCTCGGGTCGTCGGCCACGCCGAGCGCGACCGGCCAGGGCCTGCTCAGCACCTGCTGCAGCTCCCCCAGCGCTGCGTCGAGGCGGCGCTCGCGTTGCTCCAGTCCGTCGAGCTCCAGCCCCAGCCTCTCGGCCTCGCTCGCGAGCTCCGCGGCACGCCGCACCCGGGCCTTGCGCCCGAGCAACGAGCGCGGCGGCACGCGAGTCAGCCGCACGGCGCCCGCCTCGCGCACGATGACGTCTTGCGACGCCTCGCCGGGGAGCGCTTCGGGTGGACGGAAGTCGGGGCCAACGAACCAGATCGTCGTGAGCTGGCGCTCGCGATCGGCGAGCTTGGCCGCGGCTTGTTCGGGATCGTAGACGACCAGGGCCTGAGCTACATCGCCGAGGCGCGCCTGCATGCGTGCGGCTTCTTCCGGCTCGAGCTCGTCGAAGCGCGAGGCCAGAACCTCCGCGTCGAGCTCGTCGCGCAGCGCCGCGATCTCCGGCGACACGCTGCCGAGCGCGCTCTCGAGCTCGGCCGACCGGCGCAGGGTCTGGTGCCGCTCGACTTCGAGCTCGCTCCTGCGCCGACGAACCTGTTCGCGCTCTTCGAGCAGGTTTCGGTGCAGCTCCACGGCTTCGGCGAAGCTCCAGGGCTCCGGGTGCTCCCGCCCCGCCAGCCGCGAAAGCAGCACGGAGAGGGCTTCCACTTCCCGGGCGAGCTCGCCCTGGCGCTCGAGCTCGGCGCTCGCTTCGACCTGAGCGCGCTCGGCCTGCTCGATGTTCGCGCGCCAGGTGCGCAGGCGTTCCTCGGCCCCCGCGAGCTCCTGTTCGGCGGCCTGCAAGGTCTGGCGCACCCAGGCAGCGCCTGGAGCAGGTGCCCCTTCGTCCGCCAGAGCCCGCGCGCGGCTCAGCGCAGCGTGCTGGCGCGGTCCGAGCTCACGTCGCTCACGGAGCTCGCTCGCGAAGGCTTCGGCTCTCGCCGCGCGGGATTCGAGCTCGGTGCTGGCGGCGAGCAACGCACGCGCCCTGGCGTGGACCTGATCGCTGGCTCCTGCCCCTGGCTCGAGCTCTTCCAGCGCGACGAGCGCCGCGTCGTACTCGGCGCGCCGCGCCTCGGCGAGCTCCGCCTCGCGGCTCTGCCTGACGCGCTCCGCGTCCAGCGACGCCTTTCGTTCGCGAGCCCTGGCGAGCTCGCCTTCTGCTCGCGCCGCCGTGAACTCGGGATCGCCCGAGAGCTCTCCGGCGCGCTGCTCGAGCTCCCTGGCGCGGCGGTAGGCGTGGGCGTTGCGGTGCAGCTCTTCCAGGCCGCGCTGCAGATCGGCCAGTCCGAACGTCGCTCGTTCGTACGCCAGGCGCGCCTCGTCACGCTTGGCGGTTGCCTGCGAGCGCCGCGCCGCCGCCTGATCGCGAACGAGCTCAGCCTCGTCGCGTGCCACCGCCTTGCCCTGCAAGGCTGCCTGTTGCTGTTCGAGCTTTTCGCCGAGCTCCCGCGCGCGCATGAGCTGGGAGCGCGCTCTGGCCAGGGACTCGAGCTCCGCGCGCAGAGAGCCGAGCCGCTCCGCGCTGGCGCTGTGCTTCTGTTCGAGCTCCGGCAGCGAACCTTCGAGCTCGTTCAGCCGCTGGCGTTCGCTCGAGAGCGTCTGGCGTGCTCGCTCGACGTCGCGTTCGAGCTCGACGGCGGCGAGCCTGGTCCCCTCGCACGCGGCCCGGAACATGCGTTGCCCCGCGTCGAAGACGCCGGCGATCTCGTGTTCCAGGCGCTGCGCCTCCGCGACCTCGATCCGCGTGCGCCGGCAGGCGTCGAGGTTCGAGCGCATGTGCGTGACGGTGTCACCGATGCCGCTCTCCTCCTTCAAGAGGAAGGAGCGGAGCTCGCTGGTGAGCGCGCGCGAGATGCCACCGGTCATGCTGGTGCGCAGCATGTCGTTGTACTTGCTGCGCTCCTCGTCGCCCGTCAGGCGCAGCGGCGTGACGCCCTGCTCGAAGAGGAAGGCTAGGTAGTCCTTGGTGCTGGCGAACACCTCGATGCTGGCGCCGAGCTTGTGGGCGTTCTGCTTGACCTCCGCGATCTCCGGCACCTGATCGTGCCCGTCGCTGCTGACCAGCAGCAGGTCTTGCAGGCGCGCGTCTGGCGGCAGCTTCGTCACCGCGAAGGCGCGCGGCTCGACGCTGGGTTCGGCCTTGCGCTGGAGCTCGACCCCGGCCAGTAGCCGCCCTGACGCGAGCTCGATGTCGAGCGCCGCGTACGAGGGCCGCCCGGCCTCACCCAGCCTGCCCCAGATCCCGCGATCGCCGCCCGTCGCGCCGCTCTCGCCCAGGTTGGTGAAACGCAGCCGCGACATGTCGGGCAAGAGCACGACGTACGCGGCGATCATCACCGTGGTCTTGCCGGCGCCGTTTGCGCCTTCGAGGGCCGTCACGTGGCGATCGAGCAGGTAGCGCTCGTAGAAGACGCCCTTCCAGTTGACGAGCGCGAGCGCCCGGGCCCGCGCGCGCGTCATGCTTCGCCCTGAGGAGGTTCACTCTCGACGAACGTGCCGAGGTCGCCGAGCTCTTCTATGGTCGAGAGCACGCTCGCCGGCAGTGGCTCCTCGTGCGGGGTCGGCGCAGCGGCGCTCTCGCGAGGTTCCGGCTCTTCTTCGGCATCTCCGCTGCCGAGCACGATCTCGCCGCGAGCCACGAGCTGCTCGAGGGCTTCGGCGGGGGAGCCCTGACCGCGCACCGGCTCGGCAAAGCGCATCAGCGCCGCGCGCAGCTTGATGCCGTCTTCCTCGAGCAGGTCGACGAAGCCGAGTGCCGCCAGCCGGCGCAGCGCCTCGGCAAACTTCTGGCGCACCAGCTCCTCGGCCGCGCGTTCGTCCATGCGCTTGCGCTTGGGATTCAGGACGCGGTTCAGCGCGTCGGCGCCGAGCACCGAGGCCAGGTGCGAGAGCGCCTGCGCGCGCGTGATGACGCCGCCCTGCTGTAGCGTCGCGGGATCGAGGTACAGCAGCGCCAGCGTCTGCCCGACCAGCATCTCCGGCAAGGAGAGGTGACGCCGGCCGAGGCGCTCGCCGCTCGGCAACAGGTAGAAATAGCCTTCGCTCACGTGCACGAGCTCGCAGCCGAAGCGGCGATAGAAGGGCTCGAGCTGCTCCTGCGCGTCGACCAGCAGGGAGTACCACGCGACGTCGTCGCGATCGACGTGCCGGCCGCGCCGCAGCGCGATGTCCACGTCCGGGAAGTTTTCGTCGAGCACGACCTCGCCCAGCGAGGGAAAGCGGTTCTCAGTCACGGTCACCTCGCATTGGCCCCACGGACCACTCCTCGATCATCAGGCCGTCGGCCACGGGCAGCCACGGCCTCTCGCGTTCGCTCGCCAGCTCGCCGAGGCGCGCGACCACCTGCGCGATGCGACCGGCCGCGATGAAGCGCTCTCCCTCCGGCAGCTCGCTGGTGACGCGTTCGGTGACTTGCTGCAGCCCGGTGGCCCCGTCGGCCAGCGCTGCGCGCACGCGCTCTTCCAGGACTGCGTGCGGATCCGGCACGTCGGTCGGGATCGGCGCGCGTTCCCGCTCGGCCTTTGGTCGCCGCACCGGTGGGCGCTCTTCCGGTGGCGCGGCCACGTCGCGCAGCAAGCGGATCGACGGCTCGGCGGCGACCGTCAGCGCGAAGGGGCGCCCCACGTGTGCGCTCAGCTGCTCGCGCAGGCGCTGCGTCAACGCACGTGCGGGGTCGAGCCGCACCACTTCGCACAGGTAGCGGTGCACGTACTGGTAGTACTCGGACCAGGCTCGCTGCCTCGCTGAGCCCCAGGCGGCGATGCGGTCGACCTGCTCGACGACGCGCAGCGCGGCGACCTCGGCCGCTTCCTGCTGCGCCAGCGCCGCGAGCTCCTGGATCTCCACGAGCAGGGCACCGAGCTCGGACGTGTCACGCAGGAGCATTTCGTTCAGCTCGGTGAGGGTCCGGCTCGAGCTCTCGAGCAGGTTCTGACAGCGCTCGACGGCGCCGAACCAATCGCTCTGCAGCAGCGCCGCGATTTCACGCTGGAATTCGGCTTGCTTCGCGTCCAGACCACGCTGGCGCCGCTCGATGCCGCTGACGAGGTCACGCGCGGTGATGCGGAGCGGCGCCTCGACCTGGCTGCTCCACTCGTCCCCCTTGGCGCGCTTTGCCGCCGCCGCAGCGTCCGTCAGGCTGGCGCGCAGTGCATGCGTCAGCACCGCCAGGTTCTCGCGCGTGAGCGACTCGTCCTCCAGGAAGCACTCGACGATGGCGGCCGCCAGGCGCGAGAGCGCGAACTCGCCGCCCCTGACCACGCCGGCGCCATCGACACGAGCCAGGAGCTTTTGTTCACGCAGGCGCTGGATGGCGTGGCCGGCCTTCAGACGCACGTTCACCGCATCGGCGGTGACGACCTCGCAGACCTGCGCGAAGACGTCGATCAGCTGTTCCTCGTCGAAGGCAGAGAGCACCGCACGGCCAGCCTGCAGCTGCAGCGCCGCGAGGAAGCACAAGTCGAGCGTGCCGAGCTCGAGCGCGGGCTTGCTCTCCGCGAGCGTGGTCAGGATCGTCCGAGGATCTGGTTTCAGCGAATGCGACACGAGCCGGGTGCGGGGAGCGCTGTCCGCTCTAGCGCAGCGGGCAGGCGAACACCACAAGCGCGAGCACGACGACGACAGCGGCCGTCAGCGTCGCGATTTTCAGGGCGCGTCGATGATCTTGCGCAGCTCGGCGAGAGACGTGCGGAAGGCGGCGCCGATCACGGGACGGCCCGTGGCGCCCGGGAGGATGCGGACGAACATCTCGATGGCGTCTTCGAGATCGACGACCCGGTGTGGGTAGGCCTGCCTGGCCATCAGCGTCAGCCCCGTCACGACGCTACGCACCGCAGCCGCGCGGAAACCGGAGCCTTCGAAAATGACGGCAGAGCACTTGATGAACTCGCTGCCGCCTGCCAGGAAATCCGCAATGGCCTTGCGCGCGGGAGCGGGCGGTAGGGGCGCGCCGCTTTCCACGATCGTCAAGAGACCGATTCCGCGCGGCTGTGTGCGCGCAAACTCGGCGCAAGCCGTACGCAGATGCTCGGCGCCCTCGATGGTGGTCTCTCGACGCCAGATCACCGCGAAAATCTGCTGCCAACTCGCGAGAGCGTAATCCGCCTTCTTCGCTACGAGTTGCCAAGCTTCCGTTTCGAGGGCGGCCATATCCCGGGACCGGCTATTCTACTGACCTCCCGAGGGGCTGGGAAGATCAGAGGGTAGTCGCACGAGGTTCTCGGGGGGGTCCGACATGGCGCGCCGGCTGGCCGATGCACGGCGGCTGGTCAGCACGAAAACGTGCTCCAGAAGCTCCGGCAAGAGCCGCACGGGCAAGATGGTCATCGAGGCATCTCCCAGGTCGGTCGTGCCTCGTCGTTCGGCCGCAGAAGGATCGTCGTTCGAATCGCCGAAGTACGCGAACCGCTTTCGCCCGAGCCCGCAGAAAAAGCGGCGCGCCGCTTCGAGTAGCGCATCGAACGCGGAGTGCCCGACGGCGCTGACCGCGTACAGGCGCACGATGTCGAACAAGCCGAACAGGTGAACACCTTCTGCCACGACGTCGATCACCGCCGCCGCGACGACGCGGTCGCCGTCACGAGCCACGAGAACCCGGCGTTCGCGCTCGAGCCCCGCGCTCGCCCACGCGTGCCGCGTAGCGTCGATGCCGAGGTCAGCCTGCGAGAGCCCGGTGGCAGACACGTACATGTTCGGCCTGGAGCTGCGGATGGTCCCGGAGACGAGCATCAGCTCGTCCCTGCGCGCAGCGCCCACGTCGAACTGCTTGGGGCCCTGAGGTACTTCCGTGCTCGTGTCGATCTCGAGCGCGCGAAAATCCGTCAGACACGCGCGTCCCTGGTTGAAGTAGCGCGTGGTGAGCTCCCTGAAGATCAGGCTGCTGAAGCGCGCCTTCTTCTGCACGTAGGTGACCAGCCACTGCGCGTGCGGCTGCTGCTGGATGTACTCGTACGCGTGTGCGTAGAGGTCCAGGAGTGCTTCGTCGCCAGCGGCGGATAGTGGTCGCGAGTCGGGTCTGCGACTGAAATGGTAGAAGACCCAGCTGCCCGCCCACGGGCTCACCTGATGAGCGACGGATTCCACGCGTCGCTCGCTCGAGAAAGAGAAAGACGCACCGACCTCCGGAGCCGCGCAGAGCTTCGCGTGGGCTTGCTCGAACGCTGCACGCTGATCGGCAAAATCCTCCGCCTTCTTGCCGGAGAGGTTGAAATAGCCGGACTCCGTGTAGTTCTCCCAGAAAACATCCGGTCCGTGCAGGCTGCGCCGCGTCGTGGGATGAAGGACGCCCTCCACCTCCCGGTGCCAGCGCTCGGCCGTTTCGGGCGAGAACCGCAGGCGAACACCGACCCGATGCTCCAGGGAGCGCGCACGCTGGGTCACGTGCCGAACACTGGCGGCGCAGCGAATGGGCGCCGCGCCTTTCCAGAAAATTTCGAGATCGTGGATCACGAGCCCCGGATACAAGATGTCGCGCGTGGCATCCGTATCGAGCGAGATCCCCTCGAACGAGAGGTCGTGGATCGGGGCGTTGACGACGATGCTGTCCCACAGGGGATGAGTGAAGCGCGCCCGCAGTCGAAACGGCGCCAGGGCGCGGCGATGACGTCGCCGACGCACTCGCACGATCGCTTCCGGCGGCTCCAGCATCGGATCTTCCGACCAGCGGAACTGGTACACCGACTGAAAGCCTTCGAGTTGCACGTCGAACGGCGCCTCGATTCCGGCTGCTCCTCCGTGTTCGAGCAGCACGGTCCCCTCGATCGTCAACCGCGCGGGCACGACTCGCGAAGGCCTCGCGCACGAGCCGAGTCGCATCGCATAGCCACGCGCCTCGCGCGCCATCAGGCCCTCGAGGATGGTCATGATGCGAGGTCGTTCTCGAATGAGCTCGACCTCCTCCTCGTGCTCGTCCAGACGGAACGCCTCGCCTCGCGCGAGCCTCTCCTGAATCCAGGCGAGCGACTCTCGAGCGACGGGTGGAGCCAGTCCACTCAGATCGATGCCCAGGGCAACCCACTGGTCGATCTCGCCCCCGCTCTTGCCCTCCGCGTCCTGGATGCGAGCAAGCCCGGGCGGCTCGGAGCGAAAGAAATGCTCCGCGCCGACGATCACGCCGGACGTTGGGATCTCCGAGACCGTCTTCGATCCCGTGAGCAGGGAGGTGAGGGAACTATCGTGCGGCACCGCGGCGATTCATCCTTGGGTCAACGGGGCGCCCCCCTCGTCGAACCAAGCGCTCAAGGCGTGCAAATTTCGCCTTTGAAGTCTCCCGTAGCGTTGCCCGTCATCAGGTCGAGCTTGCCGCGAATCTGCAGGTAGCCGCTTCCACCGTCGGTAAAGCTCAGCAGCGTGGAAAACCGTCCCGACTCGTTCGTACCGGGTGGATTGAGATTCATCGCGCCGGTGTCGACACCGCGGATCACCGTTCCCGAGCGGGTCGTCACGGTGCTGATACCGGTAAAGAACGCGACGAACTGGGCTTCGGGCTCCGGCACGGTGTTCAGCGTGTTCATGGTGAACGCGTAGGTTCCACCGTTCAGTGAGCCGCTGAGCTGGCCACTGGTACAGAGGCCGACCGCTGAGGTGCACTCGGGCGGGGCGACCGCAACGGACGAAAACTTACCGTGCACGTCGCGACATCCCCCGTCGTCATGCCTGCCGTTCGCCAAGCCGGTCGACGGTGCCGCTGCCACCATGAGCACAAGGGCACCTGTGAGTCCGAGCCAGGGCCGCCATTCATGAGACGTCATCATTGGTTTGCCTCCATTCCTTGATATGGTTTCGGGTCCGCCCAGCCTTCCGAAATTTCAGCACACATTGGTTGATTCTACAACGGTGCGCCGCACCCACACCGGACGACACCACTCGCGTTTGTCTCGACGAATTCAAGATTGAGACGCTGCGTGAGGCGCTCTCGCACCTTAACGTGCATCGACGCACCGGGCGCCATGCAAAGTCGGCGTTGTCAGCGTTCGATCGTCAGGACGTCGCTTGTTGGCCGCCGTAGCGAGCGCGCCGACGCGGGACCACAGCGCGCCAACCGGAACAGCATCACCTCGGCGCGTCGAGCGTCACTGGAAAAGACGCCTTCGAAATCACTGCGCAGCGCGGCCAGCTCGGCGAGCTCGCGCTGGTCGAGATCGCTGCCTCCGCCGCGCGCGACGCGAGCGAAGAGGTAGAGGAGAGCGGTCATCGGTTGAAACGCCAGACCGAGCAGCGTCGCGCGAAGCCAGACGCGTTCGAGCGCGCGTCCCGCTTCGAACCAGGCGCGATGATCGGTTCCGGCGTAGGTGAGCAAGCCCATGGCGGACGCGGCCGCGATGGATTTCCGTGTGGCGCGTTCGAGCCCATGACCAGCTTCGAGCTTCTTGACCACGTCCATCAGCGACCACGACGATACCAGGCGCATCCCGGCGAGGTCCGTGGGCGTGAGCTCGAGCGTGTTGAGATCGAGCCCGTCGCGCGTGGCATCGACGTCACGACTGGTCCAGCGCACCTCGCCCATCATTTCGGCGTGCATCCGATGATTGAGCAGCCGCAGGCGCTCGCCGCGAGCGACGATGCCGGCCAGCGTGTCGAGCTCGCCGGGATCGCTGCGCAGGTCGAGCGCGGCGCGCGCATCGGTCGCCGTCTTGCGAAGTGATTCGAGCACCGACGCTTCGAGCGGCTCGCGGCGACCGAGCTTCCTGTTCGTCACGCGACGACCGACGGCTGCAAAGAGCTCCTCGTCTTCGCCGGACAGACGCCCGCCCGCTGAGAAGCGCACGCGACAGACGAGGTGCGGGTCCTCGGGCTCGGGAAACGCGCCGAGCGTCGGATTCTGGCCCATGGCCAGCGCCGCCAGACGCAGGTTCTCCATGGCTGCGCCGATGGCCATGAAGCTCGCCGTGTGATCGAAGTCGAGCAGCGTACGCGAACGTTCTTCGTCGAATCGGCAGGCGAGCTCGCCGAGCCGGTAGACGAACTTCCAAGGCTGGCAGTTTCCACCCGACGGCGCCGTCACGGCGTAGGCGACGAGTGTCTCGATCTGCGTATCAGAGAGCGCGGAGGCGGGTTCGACCTTCGGAAGCGGATGAGCGGCGTCGCCGCGGGCCCCCTCGACGGCGTACGACCCGGCAGGCGCGGGAGTTCCGTCGACGGAGTCGTTGATGTGCCCTTCGAAATCGATGTAGTAGCGGCCAGAGCGCTGAAACTGACCGAGCGCCAGGCGCCGGGCCGTATCGGTGTTGAGCGCTCCACCGAGCATCACGTGGGAAGCGAGCTGCGGCCAGGTCTTGAGCGTCGTTTCTACGTCGATCAGCGAGGCGGCCATGCGTGACGAGAGCGTCGCCGCACCGATGATCTGCAGCACGATGGGAACCTTCTCGTACGTCGTGAGACCCTTGAGCGTCGAGGCCCTAACGTCTCCGATCAGGCCGTGGAGCACTGGTCGGTCGGGCTCGAGGTCGAAGCGCTCCACGTCGATCAGCCCGCGATCGCTCGTCTCCATCAACACGGGAATGCGGTGCTCGCGCGCTCGCTCGCGAAGGCGGATCTTCATGGCCAGGTCGTCGCATTCCTCGAACAAGAGGTCGAGCGGCCGTCCCCCCACCAAGAACTCCTCGATGTTGGATTCGTCGATGCCCTTGGGAAAGACACGAATGCGTGCGTACGGATTGATCTCGAAGATCTGCCGCGCGGTGAGCACTGCCTTGTTGACGCCGATATCGTGAACGCCGGCGCGCAGGCGGTTCATGTTCGAGAGATCGAGGCCGTCGAAGTCGGCGAGCAAGTACTCGCCTCCGACCTCCTCGAGCGCGAGCGTCACCGCCGTCGCCTGTCCCACCGAAAGGCCGACGATGCCGAGGCGCAGCGAGCGAAGCTTCGCCTGTTCCTCGGCGGTGATCTTGTTACGGTTGCGGCTGGTCCGGAGCTCTCGAAATTCGTCTTCGGGCAAGATGCGAACCAGATTGCGGGACCAGGGGTAGTACACCCAGTTGCCGTAGCGGTCCGAGTCTCGTCTTCGGAGATGCGCCACGACCAGGTGCGAGAGCTCGGCAGGAGTCGCCTTGCGCGCGGGATTGCGCGTGTCGACGAGCTCGCGAAGCTGATGCAGCAGCGTGTCGTACGCCGCCGCCACGTGGCCCTCCTCGACGAGCCGCCGAACCTCGGCCTGTGCCCCGCCGTCCGAAGCGGGCAAGATCACCGGCTCCCAGAGGTCTCGCCCCTTCAGCGTGCGTTCGATCGTGCCGGCGAGCGTCGGAACCATGTGTTTTCGCCATCTTAGCAACGGCGGAAGGCACGACCCAAGTTTCCTTGGATTCTCCCAGTTCGCGATCTGGGACGAC
>DATLIL010001180.1:0-4259 GCA_035539475.1 Polyangiaceae bacterium | reverse complement strand
TTTCCAGGCTGGGCCTCACGAGTCGGAGCGCGGCGTGACGTCGGCGGCGCCGAGGTCGTCGCTCAGCTGGAGCGCAGCGTACTCAAGCGTCTGATGAGCGACGTGCCGATGGGCGTGCTGCTCTCCGGCGGCCTCGACTCGAGCATCGTGGCCGCTCTGGCTCGCCCGCACCTCGGGTCAACCAAGTCATTCGCCGTGGGGGTCGAGGGCTCGCCGGATCTCGACGACGCGCGTCTCGCAGCTCGCGCGATCGGCACGGATCACCGCGAGCGGACCTACTCCGCGGATGACGTTCGCCGCGATCTGACGAAAATCATCTATCACCTCGAATCTTACGACGCTGCGCTGGTGAGGAGCGCACTGCCTTGCTTCTGGGTATCGGAGCTCGCCGCCGAACACGTGAAGGTCGTCTTGACGGGCGAGGGGGCGGACGAAGTCTTCGGTGGCTACGCTCACCACGGAGACATTGCGAACCCCGCGGCGTTTCACCGGGAATGCTCCCGGTTGCTCCTGGGACTGCACGCCATGAACCTCCAGCGCGTCGATCGCATGACGATGGCACACGGGCTGGAGGGCCGCGTGCCCTTCCTCGACGTCGAATTCGTGGATTTTGCCATGAGCATCGCGCCGGAGCTCAAGCTTCAGCAAGCGGGCATGGTGGAAAAGCAACTGCTCAGGGCCGGCGCGAGCGAGCTCCTCCCGGCCGAGATTGCGCGCCGCAGGAAGCTCGAATTCGCTGACGGCAGCGGTGCCACGCAGCTGCTGTCGTCGTACGCGGAGGCGGAGGTCACGGACGGAGATCTCGCTCGCGCCGCCTCGCATTTCCCCTCCGATCCTCCCAAGACGAAGGAGGAACTTCTGTATCGCCGTACCTTCGCCGAGCTCTTTCCGGGCGACGCAGCGCGTCGCACTGTCCAGCGCTGGCGACCCGACCCAACGACTGATGGAGAGCGAATGAATGGAGCGACTGATGGCACTCGGTGACCATGATCCTGACGCCAGCGGCTCGTGGACGTACTCGGAGACGGTCGCGCGCGGCCACTACGACGTCGATCACGGCGGCCTCTTTGGCAAGCACGACAACGTTCGAACGTACTGGGAAGACGACGTCACTCGCCTTGCGTTGCGTCCGTTCGTGCGAAACCGCATGGTCGCCTGTGCCCGCGCCAATCGTGGGGTGCGCGTCCTTGACCTCGGCTGCGGCTCCGGCCAGGGCTACGAGCTCCTGACGCGGATACGGCATGGCGAGCTCAGTCTGAACGACCCGCAACGCCACGTGCTGAATGCCGAACAGCTCGAGCTCTACCTCGGCCTCGATCTCAGCGAATCGATGGTGGAACAGGGGCGCCGGAACTACCAGCACGTCGATCGCGTCCGCTTCGAGCAAGCCGACCTGCGCGAAGGCCTCGCCAGTGCCGCCAGAGAACGTCCGTTCGACATCTACTTCTCTTCCTACGGCTCACTGTCGCATCTCACCGCGAGCGAGCTCCGGGCATGCTTGCGCGCGATATTGGGTCACGCGGCGCCTGGCGCACTGGTCGTCCTGGATCTGGTCGGACGCTTCTCCCTGGAATGGCCAGGCTACTGGGGCGCCCGTACCGAAGCGGAAAAGGTCCGCCCCTACTCGATGAGCTACCTGTTCCACGAACGCGAACGCCGCAGCGGCGAGATCGAACGTTTTCCGCTGCGATTCTGGACCGGTGCTGAAGTGAGGGAACTCTGCTCGGAGTTAGCTGACGAAACTGGTGCGCCGCTCGTGGCTCTCGAGATGGTCGACCGATCCATCTTCGTAGGTCGGCACGTCGACACGCGCGAGTACGGCTGCGACCTGCCGCCGCTTCGCCGCTTGGTCAACGCTCTCCACGAACAAAATGTAAGAACCCACCTGGATCGTCTGCTCATCGAGTACACACCGGTGCAGGCCGCGGCCCCCCTCAACGACTTCTTCCGGGCGATGGCCGCCAGCTGGAATACCGTGATCGATTTCGCGCGGGTCCGGCTTTCGGGAACGCGCGTCGATCTCGTCGAGTTGGGCGGTTGGCGAGATTTCCCGCCTGCGTTGCAGATGGCGTTGGTGACGCTCGATCGCATCGTGGATAGCGTGGCCTGGATGGACGTCGGTGACGTCCGCGCCAATATCATCGAGCCGCAGCTCGCCCATGTCCTGCGCCGCATGCAGCACCGTTTACAAGACGGGCGTGGCTGCGGACATGGCCTCGTCGCCGTGCTCCAGGTGGGTCCCGCTCTCCCTGAGCCGCACTGACTCCTTTTGGCACACCGAAACGAAAGGAGTCACCAGGCCTGATGGTCATGCTCGGCAAAATCATGCCCGGTGAAGCGGCAGTAACGCGGCACGCGAGGTGCTTTCCCTACTCATCATGGCGGATGCTCTGGCACTGGTCGCCGAACCCGACACGGCGCAACGGCAACTCATCACTGGAACTCTCGAGCTCGTCGGGTATCGCGTCTTGGCGAGCTCGACGCCGTTGCAGCTCGACGT
The DNA here is from genome assembly GCA_035539475.1 of Polyangiaceae bacterium. GTDB lineage: Bacteria > Myxococcota_A > Polyangia > Polyangiales > Polyangiaceae > PMG-095. The sequence continues at coordinate 1,759 of DATLIL010001180.1, read as the reverse complement.
GGAGCTGCATTCGACGGTGGCCTTCACGTCACGATCTCTCCTGCTCGTGCTCGATCCGAGCTTTGGTGCGGAATGCGCTCGGCCGCTCGCCACCCTCCTGCGCGGTCGAGCCAGCGCGGGCATTGCCAGTCCTCAGGTCGTCTTGATTCGTACGCCCAAGGAATCGGACGGATTCGGGGATCTCGGACTGAGTACTTCTCCGCAGGTGCTCGGAGCCCCCTTCGACTCCGTCGAGCTCGAAAGGATTGCGCGGCGCTGTCGGGTGGCGAACGGCCCGTAGCGGCGCCCACATTTGATGGTCCCATGCGATTCAGCGAAATGGTACTGGCAGCTTTCATCGCGTCCCCTTCGGGCGGGGCCGCGGAGGTCGAGCAGGTCCGGCCACCAAGCTCGTTGCGACCACCGGCAGCAGCCGTCACCGTTCACGTCGTTCACCGGCATCAACAGGTCAAGAGCTGCAAGGACCGCGGAGAACGCCGCTGCGTGCCGGTCATGGAAGACGCGAGCGGGGCCGCGACGATTCGACTTCAGCTCGTCAGTCCTCCCAACACCGTGAACGCGAGCTCGACCACGACGATCGTTGATCTCCCTGACGCAATCGGGCTGCAGGAGGGTTCCGCAGAGCTTGGCTCGGGACAATGGTCAGTCGCGTGGGTCGGACATTCCGTGTCAGGACGACTGGCACTGACTTCGGGCAGTAGCCCGCTGATTGCACTGGAGACCGTGAGCGGGCGCTGCTCGCTGCGTAACCACCGTTGTGTCCTGGACGATCGCGCCAGGTTGCGCAGCATGGGCGTCAGCGACCAACGCTGAAACGGCGATCAGTCATGTTCCGGTTGATCGAGTCTGCAACCCTCCTCCTCGTGCTTCTGAACCCGTTCGCGCTCAGCGTCTACCTGATCGAGCTCATTCACAAGCTCGATCCGGGGACGCTCCTTCGCGTGGTGCTGCGCGCCGGCCTGATCAGCGGCGCAGTTTTTGCCGTGTTTGCCCTCACCGGCGTGGGCTTCTTCGAGCGTGTCTTGCAAGTGCGTTTCGCGTCGTTCCAGATCTTCGGTGGCCTGCTATTTCTCGTCATCGCGCTGCGCTTCGTCGTTTCCGGCGGGCGCGCCATGCACGCCCTGCGAGGAGAGAACCCGGAGCATCTGGCCGGAGCGGTTGCGATGCCCTTCATGATCGGTCCTGGTACGGTTGGCGCTAGCGTGATCATTGGCCGGCGTTCCGGCGCGATGAGCCTGCTCGCGATCGCGCTGGCGTTGCTCGCGACGGTTCTCTTCCTGCTTGCCTCGAAGTGGACCTACGACCGCCTTCGCGACCGCAACGCCAGGCTGGTTGCCCGCTACGTCGACATCGTGGGTCGCGTCACGGCGCTGGTCATCGGTACGATCGCGGTGCAGATGATCCTGAACGGCTGGTCCGCGTGGCACGCAAGCTCTCAGATCGGAGTTCGGCAGTGATCCGCTTCGAAGACGTAACGAAGCAGTATCCGGGCCGCTCCGACCGAGTGCTGGCCGATTTAAACCTCGAGATCGAGGAAGGCTGTCTCTGCGTCTTCCTGGGTCGATCGGGAGCTGGGAAGAGTACGGCGCTCAAGCTGGTGAACCGTCTGCTCGAGCCGTCGAATGGCCGCGTCTTCGTCGATGGGAAGCCCGTCGCCGAACAGGATCCGATCGGCCTCAGACGCAACATAGGCTACGTCTTGCAGCGAATCGGGTTGTTGCCCCACCTCACCGTCGCCGACAACGTTGCCCTGGTGCCG
>DATLIL010001179.1:0-6708 GCA_035539475.1 Polyangiaceae bacterium | reverse complement strand
GCCGTTGTAGTCCCAGCAGTTATCGAGGAAATTCACGCCGCGATCGATCGCCTGGCGAATGATCTGGATGGCCACCTGCTCGCTCGGCTCACCGATGTGGTAGCCGCCCAGGCCGATCAACGACACCTGCTGCCCCGTGCGGCCCAGTTTACGTCGTGGCATCGCGCTCGGCGAAGATTGGGCGGGTGCCGCCTCGGTCTTCTGGCAACCCGACATCCAGGTCGTTCCCAGCGCGCCGAGCACACCACGTCGGGTCAGATACAGATTCATTGCCCGCTGCGGTGGGGCAAGCTTTGTACCCGCAGCCGATGCCATTTAAGCCCGTTGATCAGCTCAGGGGAGGGGGAGCGCTTTCACTCACGATCGCCACGTCCGTGCGGTCGTGCCACGCCTCACGTCGAGAAACTGTGCCGAAAAACGGGTCGGCATCCAACTTGCTACAGCTGGGGGCATGTCCTCGCTAGCGGTAAGAGGTCGTGGATTCGTGTCGCTCGTTGCTGCGTGCGCAGCCGTCGTGATGCCGGCAGGTATCGGCTGTTCGCCATCGACTCCGGAGCCCGAACACGCTGACAGCTCCGAAACGGGAGCGGCGCAGCAGGCGATCGTGGAGCGGGCTGGCGCAGCATTTGCGCGCATGCGGCAGAATCCGCGTTTCGCGAGCATGGGCCCGTTTCTCGAACGGGCGCGGGCCGTGATGGTGTTTCCGCGTCTGATCAAGGCGTCGCTGATCGTGGGCGGCGAGGGCGGCAACGGCGTGATGGTGACGCGAAAGGCGGATGGAACGTGGTCCGACCCCGCCTTCTACTCTCTCGGCGCGCCCAGTGTCGGTCTCCAGATCGGGTACCAGGAAGCCACCGTGGTCCTCTTCTTCATGGAGCAACAAGCAGTGGAGCAGGCGCTGCAGGCGGAGTTCACGCTCGGGACGAGCTCGGGCGCTGCCATCGGGGAGGTCGGTGAGTACGGCAGCAAGGAGGGCGAGATCCTGTCGAAGCCGATCTACCAGGTCGTGGAGGCGGGCGGCGCCTTCGCCGGCATTTCGCTCGACGGCTACGTGATCAGCGCCAGAAACAAACACAACCAGGCCTACTACGGCGAGCCAGCGACGCCGCGCGCCATCCTCGTCGATCACTCCATCCACCGCGCCGACGCTGCGGTGCTGAAGCAAGCCCTGGCAACGAAGCCAGCGGGCGGCTGACTCAGGCGCTCAGCAGTTTGTACAGGTAGAAACAGCGCTGATCGGGGGTCGGGCTGATCTCCTTCAGCAACCGATAGCCGAGGGCCTCGTATAAGGCGATCGCCGGCTCGTTCCAGCCGTCGACGCCCAGGGTGAGCTTTGCGAAGCCGAGGCGTCGAGCCTCCTGCTCCAATCGTGTCATCAGCCAGCGCCCGATGCCCTGACGACGTCGATCGCGCGCGACGCGGAGGTGGTGCACGTGCGCAACGCGCCTACCGTCGGCGAGCTCGGGATCGTTGTCGGCTCGATGCAGAAGGAGCTGGACGCCACCTACTGGCTCACCACGATCGAAAGCGAAATAGATCAGACGGTTGTCGCCCACCTCTGCGAACTCCGCGCGGAGCACCTGCTCGCTCGCGCTGAGCTCGTGCGGCTCCGGCGCATCACTCCGGACGAGAGCGAGGAAGATCGGCAAATCCTCGAGGCGGGCAGCGCGGAGCTCGACTTCGCTCACGTAGTGAGTGTCCCCTCGGGCGAGAACCGTGTCGAGAAACTCATGTTTGTCTGCCGCTGCAAGAAAACGCTGTTCTGGCTCGCGCGCGACTGGTCGCCGCTGCGAGCATCGGGCATGCTGCACGACCATGAGAGCGCTCGCGCTGGGGCTGCTCTGTGTGACTTTGGGTTGCACCGGTTCGTCCGATCCGGGCCGTAGCCCTGCACCCGCCGCCGCGGGGGGTGACGAGTGTTCGGAGAGCTCGGCAGGGCAGGGCAATGGTGGCGGCTCGGGAGCGGATGGAACCGCAGGCGCCGACCCGCTGAGCTGCACGTCGGGCGACACCCGCTGTCAGGGCCCGACCGGCTATCAGCAGTGCACACCGGACGGTGAGTGGGGCGGTCCGCAGAGCTGCCAGGGATACGGGGAGATGAATCACTGCGCGGTGGTCAGCGCCGGCTACGACACGCCGTGGGCGGCCTGTGTCGACCCGGCCTGCTGGTACTGGAAGTCCGCCGGCCTCACCGGGCAGCAAGGTCTCGTGGGCGTCTGCCTCGCCGACGGCGGGTTTCGAGCCTGCAACGACGGCGGCATCCTGGAAGATGCTTCCGAATGCGCCGGCGGCTGCGTGAGCGTGGGCGAGATCAACGGCCTGAGTCTCGGCTTCTGTCGGCCCGAATGCGAAGACGGCGCAGCGGAGTGCCTGGGCGGCCCGCTCTACCGCGAGTGTTCGGGCGGGCGCTGGTTGCGCACCGCCAAACGCTGCGAGAGCGGAACGACGTGCCAGCCGATCGGCGAGAGCGCGCTGCCGCGCATCGCGTGCGGCGACACCTGTACGCCCGGGACGACGCGCTGTGCAGCCAGAAGCAACGGCATCGAACACTGCGCCGAGGACGGCCAATTCGAAGCCGCCGAGCCGTGCGCCATCGGGGTTTGCCAGAGCAAAGGTCTGCAGGCTTACTGCGCGCCGCTCTGCCTCGAGGGCGCCGTGGACTGCGCTTTCGACGGCGCGCCCTCGGTGCGCAGGTGCATCGAGCCCGGCGAGTGGGACGCCGAAGAGGCCTGCCCGATGGGCACGACCTGCCGCAAGAGCGGCGGCAAGTCACTCGGCTGCGTCGAGTGCATCGGTCCCGAAAGCCCTGACGGCAACGCCTGGGCCGTGGCCGACAGCAAATGCGAGGCCGACGCGGTCGTGGAGTGCAGCGCTGACAATCAATGGAAAACCGCCGTGGATTGCGCGCAGGGCGAGACGTGCGTCGCGCTCACGAACGGTGCGAGCTCGCTCGCCTATTGCGCCGTGGCAGCCAACTAGAGGTCCGAGTCGGCGACGGCGTCCGATTGCCCGCAGCGGTAGGCACCAGCCTGCACTGACGCGGAAAAGTGTCCCTGATCCGTGTCCAGCTCGAGCAGAGTATCGGCGCCGCGTCTGCCGGCCTGGTTGCGCGCGTCGTTCTCGGCGCTGGCCTCTGCGATCATGGCGTTGCCACCAACCTTTTCCCCCGGCGCATTGTTGCGTCCGCTGCCCTCGATCGGGCCCAGGTACTCACAGCCCTCGACCGCCTGCGGGCTTTCGACCACGCGAACGCGCTCACCGGCGGCGGTCAGGGGCGTGCAACCGGCAACGGCGAGCAGAATGCCGTAGAAGTACTTCATCGATCGCCGAGCCTACTTCGCAAAAAGCTTCGTCACCAGAGGCCCGAGCTTGGCGCGCTGGTTCTTCAGCGCGGCCTCCCGGACCCGCTCGCCGAGCCGCGAGTCGTAGGAATGAGTGGCCAGTGCTTCGAGCGCGCTGCGAGCTCGACCTGCGCTCGCGGTTTCGATCAGTCCGAGCAGATAGTCTCGCGCCCTCGTGTCGCGACTGAGCCCGAGAGCGCGCACGCCGAGGTTGAAATCGTCGTCGATCGTCCCCGACTCGAGCCAGTCGATCAGGAGGTCGACGGCGGTCTTGTCGTGACTCTGGCCGAGCGCGAGGGCGGCGCTCTCACGCTGATGCTCGTCACCGTTCTTGAGCCACCGGCTCAGTGCCGGCAGCGCGAAGTCCGGTGCCAGCGTCACGAGGCCTGCTGAGCACTCGGCCACGACCGCGCCATCCTTGTCGCCGCTGTGAAACTTGTGCAGCAAGAGCGCGGCTGCCGTGCGGTCGCCGTAGTGAGTCAGGCCGTGAATCGCGCCGGCGCGCACGGCAGGATCGGCATCGGCGAGGAGCTCTCCCGCGTACAGCAACGCGTCCGGGTGGCACAGGCGGAACAGCGCGAACAGCGCGCGCTGCCGAACTCCGCCGGCCGTGTCGACGCTGCCTCCCGCTGCGGGCTCGAGCTGGCGGTAGCGGACCGCGCCGAGAAACGGCTCCGGCGACAGCAGCTCGAGATGATCGAGCGCCGTGAGCGCCGCCTCTTTGGCGCGACAGCCCGGATCGAGCTTGGCGCCGTTTTCACTGAAGCGCGGCCAGACCTGCCGCAAGAGCTCTTCGAAGCCCGGGAGCGAACGCGCCTTGACCAGGTTGGCTGCCTCCGCAACGACCAGCCAGTGCGGGCTGCCCAGCGCCTTGCGGAGCTCGCCGAGACTCTGCTCGGAGCCGGGATCGTCCTTCAGGCGCTTCAACGCTTCGAGGCTTGCTTCGAGGGAACCGCGCTTGCTCACGCTCTCACTATACTGTACCAAGGGAACACTCCGGTGTTGGGTACCTGTGGTCGTTCGGTCCTGGTGGTGGCGAGCAGTCTCCTGCTCGCGTTCAGCGCCTGCGGGCCCATGAGGTCGGCGCGAGCGCCCGGAGTGGAGGCGCTCTCCTTCGCGGTCAAGCAAGAGCGACTGGCCAACGGCCTCCGTCTCGTGCAGCACGACGACGCCTCGCAGGGGCTGATCTCGCTGGTACTCGTCGTCGGCGCTGGCAGCGGTCGCGATCCCGCCGGCAAGGAGGGCCTGGCCCACCTGGTCGAGCACCTGGTGTTCCGCGGACAGGACGCCAACGGAGTGACCTTGCGCGACCGACTGCGGGACCTCGGCGCCGAGTACAACGGCTGGACGTCGTCGGACGAAACCGCCTACGTGGCTACGGCCACGAAGGCCAGTGCGTCGGGCCTGCTCGCGGCCTTTCATGATCTGCTGCTGGCCCCGCTGCAGGGTGTGGACGAGGCGACGTTCCAGGTCGAGCGCAACGTGGTCGAGAACGAGCGACGGCTGCGCTCCGAGAACGGTTACCCGAGCGAGGTCTTCGCCAAGCTCGATCGCGCGCTCTACGGCGATTCGTTCTACGGCAAGCCCACGGGCGGCACCGGGCGGAGCCTCGAGACGCTGACCCTCGAGGACGCTCGTGACTTCGCTCGCACGCACTATCGCCCGCAATCGATGACGCTGCTCGTCGCCGGCACGTCCGCCGTCACCAGCACGGAGCTCGCGGCATCCTTCGGCGGTGTTCACCCCGAGGGGGATCACTCGGCCTTGTCCAAGCCGCAGCTGCCCCCGGCGCTGGTCAGTGGCCCCGGCCCGATCGAGCGCGCGCAGGCTCTCGTCGGGGTCCCCGAGCTCTGGCTTGCGTGGCGCTTGCCCGGCGCGTTCGGCAAGGAGCGAGCGGCGCTCGACGTGATCGAGGATCTGGCGGCGAGCAGCCTGGCAGAGGTCACGACCGTTCGCAGCGACGTGGCGGAGGTGGCAGCGTTTCTCGAGCGCGGGCCCAACGTGAGCACGCTGTACTGCCGCGCCGTGCTCAGCCGCAGCGACGATCTCGAGGGCGTGCGCAAGGCGCTCGCGCACGAGCTCGACAAGGGGATCGCCTCGCGCGCGCTCGACGCGGATTGGCGCTTTCTCTACACGCGCGAAGAGGCCACGCGGCGCATGCTCGGCTTCGAGCCGCTCGGAGCACGGGCGGTGGGCATGGCGCTCGGAGCCCACTACGCACGCGATCCGAGCTTCGTCGTGCAGCAAGCGGCCGCCATCGACGGACTCGGGGCCGAGGACCTGAATGGTATCGCCAATCGCTTCCTCAATCTGGAGCAGAGCCGCACTGTCTTGCTCGAGCCGGGCGCCGCTGGCCCCGTGGCGAGCCTCAGCGGCGCTACGACCTCCGACGGGCACAGTGGCTCGACCGACTCCCGCGAGGCGGTGACCGCGGCGCAGCTAGCCGTGCCCCAGCTGCAGGAAAAAACGCTGCAGAACGGGCTCAAGGTCGTCGCGGTCGAGCGCGGCGGCGATCGCTTCTTCACGGCATGGCTCGGCTTCCTCGACGGCGCTGCGCGCAAGCCCCTCGCTGTGGCTCGGGCCGCCGACTGGTCCGTGGTGAACTACATCTCCAAGCCTCCGGCTGGCATCGGCTTCGGTCGGTTTGCCGAGTCGGACGCGGTGGTGTGGTTCGCCCGCTCGCACGTCGCCGCTCTCGACCTCGGCCTGGAGACCATGGTCGACCGCTTCACCCACCACGAGATCCGCTGGAAGTCGCAGGAGTTCGTCGAATGGCTGAAGGTGGCGGACAAGATCGAGACTCCGACCGAGATCATCGATCGCAACCTGTCGCGCGTACTGCTCGGTGAATCGGCATTGTCTGCCCCGCTGCCGAGAGAGATCGACGCGGTGCGGGTCCAGGACATCCGCAGCTGGCGCGACACCGTGCTGCGTCCCGAAAACGGCACGCTGGTGGTCGTCGGGCCCGATCAGGAAGCCGCGCTGTCGGCCGCGGAGACACACCTGGGTTCCTGGCGTCGGAGCGCGGCGCGCAAGGCCGTCGTGGCTCCTGCCGAGCTGCCGCCATCGCGCGCTCACGGCCTGCGCCTGTCGCTCGTGCCGCGTAAAGATCTCAGCCAGACCGCGCTCAAGTTCGGTTGCCGCCTGCCGAAGCACGACATCGAGCGCGCTGCGGCGGAGGACGTCCTCGTCCGAGGGCTCGAGGGTGTGCTCGAGTGGCGCCTGCGCGAGCGAGCCGGTGCGAGCTACTACGTGAGCGCCGGCGTCGAGCGATTGCGCGGCGGACTCTCGGTGCTCTGGCTGGCCACGGCCGTGGGTGACCCGCACCTCACACCGGCCGTGGAGGCTTTGCTCGGCTGGTTGCAGC
>DATLIL010001178.1:0-2298 GCA_035539475.1 Polyangiaceae bacterium | reverse complement strand
GCTCGTGGTGTGCGCGACCATCGTCGCGATCTTCCCGGTGATCTCGAACACCGTGATCGGGCTGCGCAGCGTCGATCCGGGCCTGCTCGACCTCTTCCGGCTGCAGCGCGCCTCGCGCTGGGCAGTGCTGTGGCGCCTGCGGGTGCCCAGCAGCCTGCCGTCGTTCTTCGCCGGGCTGCGCATCGCCGCCGGGCTGGCGCTGATCGGTGCGGTCGTGGCGGAGTTCGTCGCCGGCACCGGCGGCAGCCGCGCCGGCATCGCCTACCAGCTGCTGCAGGCCGGCTACCAGCTCAACATCCCGCGCGTCTTCGCGGCGCTCGCGCTGATCACGCTGGTCGGCGTGGTGCTGTTCGTCGTAACCTCCTGGCTGGCGAGTCGCGCGCTGCGTCACTGGCACGAGAGCGAGCTCGAACGATGAAGCGACTGTTGTGCGCCCTGCTGCTGCTCCTTGCCGCGGGCGCGCAGGCGCAGACGAAGCTGGTCTTCGGCACCAACTGGTACGCGCAGGCCGAGCACGGCGGCTTCTACCAGGCGCTCGCCGAGGGCATCTACAAGAAGCATGGGCTCGAGGTCGAGATCCGCATGGGTGGGCCGCAGGTCAACGTGCTTCAGCTGCTGCTCGCCGGGCAGATGGACGTCGTGATGGGCGACGACCTGCAGACGCTCAAGGCCGTCGAAAACGGTCTGCCGCTGGTGACCATCGGCACGACGTTCCAGCGCGACCCGGTATCGCTGATCGCACATCCGGGCGTCAGCAAGCTGGAGGACCTGAAGACACGGACGATCTTCGTCGGCCAGGCGAGCGAGTCGACCTACTGGCCGTGGCTCAAGGCGCGCTACGGCTTCAGCGACGGACAGAAGAAGCGCTACCAGTTCTCCGTCCAGCCGTTTCTCGTCGATCGCAACTCGGCCACCCAGGGCTACGTGACGAGCGAGCCGTTCACCATCGAGAAAGGCGGCGTCAAGCCGGTCGTGTTCCTTCTCGGCAACGCCGGCTATCCGCCGTACGGCCAGACGCTCGTGGCGACCCGCAACGGCGTGGCGAAGAATGCCGACGCGCTGCGCCGCTTCCTGCAGGCGAGCGCCGAAGGCTGGAAGAGTTATCTCGCCAACCCGGCGCCGGGCAACGCCCTGATCCTCAAGGACAACCCGCAGATCGCCCGCGACCTGCTCGCCTTCAGCGTGGCCAAGCTCAAGGAGTACGAACTCGTCACCGGCGGCGACGCGAAGTCGCGCGGCATTCTGACGATCAACGCAGCGCGCTGGCAGCAGACGCGCGATTTCATGGTCGAGGCCAAGCTGCTCAAGCCCGAGCTGGATCACACACAGGCGTTCACGACGCAGCTGATCGATCAGGTCAAGGTACTGCCCTGAAGTTCGAGATGCGGTTCGTTCGTTCCACGTGGCGCTGACGCCCTCCCTGCGCGCTGAGCGTGATGCGGCGTATCTCGACTCCGCTTGGGCTGGCGGGGCCGATCTCCCTGCGCGCTGAGCGCGACGCGGCGTATCTCGACTCCGCTTGGGCTGGCGGCGCGCCACGACGCGGTTGGTCGTTCTCTGCGGGCCTTTGCTTTCGGGTGTGCGCTGAAGGTTCATGGCGAATCGAGCCTTCCGGCTAACGGCGTTCACTGCCCGCCGTGCCCGGTCTGGTGGGGGAGGCGCGCCGCATGCGCGTCGCTCCGCGAGACACGCCGCATCGCGCTCAGCGCGCCGTGCAGGTGGATGACGTGGTCATCCACCACCGACCGTCGTCATGCGTCCGATGTCATCCCGAGCGCAGCGAGGGATCTCCGCCGTTCGAAAGGCGAGATTCCTCGCTCATTTGCCAATGAGCTCGGAATGACAAGTGGCCACACCGCTCGGCGCACGGGCCGTGATGCGGGGCGCCTTGCGGAGCGCGACCTTAGTCGGCGAGTTAGGAACGAAGCGGGCACTGCCAGGCAGTGAACGCCGTTAGCCGGAAGGCTCGGTTCGCCATGCTCCGAGGCGCACACCCCGAAAGGCACGGCCAGGCAGGGGACGAAGCGATCGCGTCGCGCTCGCCGCACAGGTCGCGTGGAGCAAGGCGCCCCGCGTCGCGGCCCGTGCGCACGGACATCGGACGCCTCGCAAACTGTGGTTTTCCGCGTTCTCGGCCGTACGGCCGAGGAGCGAAAAGCGCTGCAGTGCGGTGTCTTTGGTGTAAGTTCTGCGCGCGTCCGTCGAGAGCGGACGACTTACGTTGGGCCGTGTCGTGCGGCCCGCCTTCTATTGCGACGATGACCGCATCCGACCTGCGCGAAGCCAGTCCATCCAGGG
>DATLIL010001177.1:0-2874 GCA_035539475.1 Polyangiaceae bacterium | reverse complement strand
ATCCTTTCTCCGACACGAACGCCCACTGGCTTCCGGAACGTTCGGATGACTTCGGGCTGTTTGCAGACGCCGCGTGCAGCGTTCCTGCTGTCGTCGGGTCGGCATGCTCGCAGCGCTCCGGCGTGGTGAGCCGGGAACGGGACGCGTGTGGAAATCCCGCTCCCACGGTCTTCGAGCCGGGAGACCCGGTTTCCGGCACGGGCCAGCTCTACTACGTCGATAGCGAGAGCAGCGTGTGCTCCACCTACGCCGGATCTTCGCCGGCAACCGACGGCACAGCCAAAGCCTTCACCGTGGGAGCAGCGATTCCGGTGACGGCCTTTGCCGCTGCCACGAAGGTCTATACCGGAACGAAACAACTCCAGCTCATCGAGGCGGCCAGCGCCGATGGGCCGTCCGTCAATCCGCTGGGGTTCTGGGACAGCGTACACGCTCAACCGTGCTCCGCCTCTCCCTTTGCCTTTGCTGCCGACGACTCCGTCCGTTGTTTGCCGAACGATACCCTCTGGCTCTCAGCTAACCCCATCTTCTCCGATGCCGCGTGCTCCGTTCCCCTCGTGTCGCTGAGCAACTGGGCGAACGGGTGCTCCCCAACGCCGACCCTCGTCTCGCGCTCTGAAAGCATGACAGCGCCAGGCGCCGTCCACATCACGAATAGGTGGCATTTCTATGCGCTCGGCGAGCGGTACCAGGGACCCGTCTACGACGGGGCGGTCAATGGGTTCTGCGAAGACGTGACCGCCCGCTACGAGGGCCTGGAGCTCTACACCGTCGGGCCCGAGCTCCCCGCCAGCGACTTCGCCGAAGTGAAGATCGTGCGACCCGACTGAGCTTTGGCGGCTCACCGGCCAACGGGCCTTCGGCGGGCTCGGGATGTGAAAAGTCTCGTCTCCCTGGCTGGGCGACTCCTTTGCATACTGGCGGCGGTTCATGAACGTATCGCCCCTGATCGATGCCGTGGTGCGGCAGACGACGATCCTCATTGCCCAGCTGTCGACGACTTCGGGCTCGCGAGCGCCGCTGGCGCACGTGGCCAACCAGGTCTTTCTGGATCTGGTGACCGAGCTCGAGCGACAGGGGGTCGCGCGCAAGGTCGTCGCCGACATGTTCGGGCTCGCGCTGCGCTCGTACCAGCAGAAAATTCAGCGCCTCAACGAATCCGCGACCGATCGTGGCAAGAGCTTGTGGGAAGCGGTGCTGCGCTTCGTGCAGGACGCGGGCACCGTGAGCCGGGCGCGCGTGCTGTCGCGCTTCGCCAACGACGACGGCGCCACGGTGCGCGGCATCCTGAACGACCTCGTTGGCTCCGGTCTCGTCTACCGCACGGGCCGCGGCGATCAGACCGTGTATCGCCTGGCGCCCTCGGACGACGTCGGGCGCGCGCTGGCCGACGCGGACGCGGCTTCGGTGGCGGCGCTCGTCTGGCTCAACGTCTATCGCGAGGGGCCGATCAACCGCGCCGACTTGCTGGATCGCACCCGCATCGAGCAGGCCGCGCTCGACACCGCGCTCGAGCAGCTCCTGGCGGAGGGTCGCATCCAGCGCGGCGCGGGTCCCGTTCCGACCTACTCCGCGGAGAGCTGTGTGATCCCGCTCGGGGAGCCCGCGGGCTGGGAGGCGGCGTTCATCGATCACTACCAGGCCATGGTCGGAGCGCTGTGCGCGAAGCTCGCGAGCCTCGCAGGGCCGCGGGAACAGGGTCGTAACATCGGTGGGAGCACGCTTTCGTTCGACGTCTGGCCGGGACACCCGCACGCCGAGCGTGTCGTGGGGCTGCTCGATCGCATGCGCTCGGATCTGTGCGTGCTGTGGGACGAGGTGCACGCCCACAACACCCAGAACCCGAATCCACGCCCCGGCGAGTACCAGCGCGTGACGTTCTATTTCGGGCAAAACGTGCGCATCGAATCTCGGGAGACGGAGTGATTGTCAGTAGCTTGAGTGCGCGGACACACCCCGCGCACCGCCGAAGGTACATAGCAAAACACCAATCCCGTCCCGTCTGGGCCTGGATTTGGGGAACACATCGTCGACGACGATGCCTGTCGCACCGCCGCGCTGCCCGCGCAGCGCTGCAACGGCGCCGCTCGCTACGTGTAGACGAGCGGGTATCGTCCGACCCACTCCCCCATTGCAAGCCCTAGCCTCAGACCTCGCACGCCACTCGCGTGTTGCCCCTCCTGGGACTGCCCACGTTGCAGAGGTCCCAGCCGTCGCCACCGTGCAGGTCGTCCTTGGCGTCGCCGCCGAGGAGGACGTCATTGCCTTCGTCGCCGTACATGTTGTCCTGGTCGCCGTTGCCTTCCATCCAGTCGTTACCGGGGCCGCCGTGCATGTCGTCTCGACCCGAGTCGCCTTGCAGTCGATCGTCGCCGTCGCCTCCGAACATCCGATCTTTGCCCGCATCGCCGATCATTTCGTCGCCGCCACCGTCACCGTACATGGTGTCGCGACCCGCGTCGCCACGGAGCCGATCGCCGCCGTCGCCTCCGTGCATCTCGTCGTCGCCCGAGTCACCGATGAGGATGTCGCTGCCGTCGTCGCCGAACAGGCGATCGTCGCCGGCGTCGGCTCGTAGCGAGTCGTCGCCGCTGCCGCCGCTCAGCATGTCGTTCCCGGAATCAGCGATGAGCTGGTCGTTCCCGGCGTCGCCGTAGAGGGAGTCGTTGCCCGCGCCGGCCTTCATCCAGTCGTTGCCAGTGCCGCCGAACAGCTGATCGTTGCCCTGACCGCCGTGGAGGAGGTCGTCGCCGTCGTCGCCGTAGACGACGTCGTTGCCGCGCATCGAGAGCAGGCCGTCCTTACCGTAGTAGTCCCCGCCCAGCTCGTCGATGCCGTCACCGCCGAAAATGGTGTCGTTCCCCTGCCCACCAT
>DATLIL010001176.1:0-1730 GCA_035539475.1 Polyangiaceae bacterium | reverse complement strand
GCAAGGCTGTCGGCGGCGGGGTGGCACCGTCATGCGCGGCGATCTTCCCCTCGAGCCCGCCGACACGCAGAAGTGCCTTGTTCCAGCGCGCCTCGAGCTCCGCCGCCACAAGGCGGTTCTCGGGATCGGCCGCGTCGTATTGCCGGAAAGCCCGATCCGCCTCGTAGCGCGCCGCTTCCAAATCGCGCAGCATCGCCCTGCCGATGATGCCATCGAGCCCTGGCTCAACCTGACCAAGGCGGCCGCCCATCTCGGCGTCAGCCCAAAGACGCTGCGGCTCGCCGCCGAAGGCGCCGAGATCAAGGCGCTTCACCCGCTGACGGACGGTCCCTGGATCTTCGCCCGAGCGACACTCGACGGCTCAGCTGCCCGCACCGTCAGAGAACGAGCCCGCAGAGGCGTCAGACACCCCACGGGACCGTATCCCGATCAGCAAAACCTCTTCTCCTCAATGACATAGATCGATGGGTGTTGTGATGCGGGATTGTAATGACGGCGCCAGCTCTCGATGACAATCTGCGCCTCGCGGAGAGTGTAGAAGATCTCGCCGTCGAGCAGCTCGTCCCTGAGCCGGGCATTGAAGCTCTCGACATAGCCATTCTCCCACGGGCTGCCTGGAGCGATGTAGGCGGTCTTGGCTCCGACCGCCGAGATCCACTCCTGGACGGCCTTGGCGATGAACTCCGGGCCGTTGTCGGAGCGGATGTGGCCAGGCACGCCGCGCAGGATGAACAAGTCGGAGAGCACGTCGATGACGTCGATGGCCTTGAGCTTGCGAGCGACGCGGATCGCCAAGCACTCGTGCGTGAACTCGTCGATGACGTTGAGCATCCGGAACCTCCGTCTGTCGTGCGTCCGGTCCTCGACGAAGTCGTAGGACCAGACGTGGTTGCGATGCTCGGGCCGCAGCCGGATGCACGATCCGTCCGTCAGCCAGAGCCGTCCGCGTTTGGGTTGCTTCCTGGGGACCTTCAGCCCCTCGCGTCGCCAAATCCGCTCGACCCGCTTGTCGTTGATGAGCCAGCCTGCTCGGCGCAGCAGCTCGGCGATCTTGCGGTAGCCGTAGCGTCCGTACTGCCGAGCAAGCTCGACGATGTCGGCGCTGAGCCGCTCCTCGTCGTCTCGACCACACGGGACCTTGCGCTGCGTCGAGCGATGCTGGCCGAGCGCCGCGCAGGCGCGACGCTCGGATACACCCAGCTCCCGGCGAACGTGCTCGATGCAGACCCGGCGACGCGCGGGGCTTAGAAGTTTCCCCGGGCTGCCTCCTGCAGGATCAGCTTGTCCAGCGTCAGGTCGGCAATCGCTCTGCGCAGCCGCGTGTTCTCAGTCTCGAGGTCCTTCAGTCGCTTGACCTGATCGCTCTTGAGCCCGCCAAACTCCTGGCGCCAGCGGTAGTACGTGACCTCCGTAACCCCAATCGAGCGTACCGCTTCGGCAACGCTCTGCCCCTGCGACACCAGCACATCCACCTGGCGCAGCTTCGCAACAATCTCCTCGGGCTTGTGTCTCTTCCTCGGCATCGTGGTCCTCCTTGGCTCGAAAGCCATACCTCAGGGCGGACCACTTCAAAGGGGGAGGATCAATTGGCGGGCCTCGAAGTTCGCCGACCGCGCTGATCATGAACCGCAGCACGACGGAGGATCCGACGGTATCGGCCGGGACTGTCCAGCACGTCGCCAAGTGAGCCCGGAGCTCCTGCCAGCTGTCAACGCTTACCCGCTTGTTCC
>DATLIL010001175.1:0-3337 GCA_035539475.1 Polyangiaceae bacterium | reverse complement strand
GCGCTCAAGCTCCGCGCCATGGGCGCCGAATTGCGCGAGCACTACGACATCGTGCGCCGGCAGCGCGACGATCTGATGCGCCTGCAGCTGCAGAAGGAGCGTTTGACGGCGTTCTTGGTCCACGACCTGAAGAACCCACTCAACGCGCTCGACCTCCACGCCCAGCTGCTCATGCGGCAGGAGCTGTCCGCGGGCGCGCGCGAGTCGGTCGAGCACATTCGACAGGAGGCGCGGGCGCTGACGCGGATGGTGATGAACCTGCTCGACATCAGCAAGAGCGAGGAGCAGAGCCTGGCGCCGCGCAAGCTGACCGTCGATCTGCCGGCGCTCGTTGCCGGTCTGTGCGAAGGCTTCCGGGTCAAGGCCAAGCTCAGGGATGTGACCCTGACAGCGGCCGAGCTGGTCCCGTCGCTGTCGGCCGATCCCGAGCTGCTCCGGCGCGTGCTGGAGAATCTGCTCGAAAACGCTCTGCGCCATGCGCCCGAAGGCAGCTCCGTACGCATCGACGCCGCGCTCGACGGTGATCAGGTCGAGCTCCGTGTGGCGGACTCCGGTTCGGGCGTCGTGCCCGAGATGCGCGACAAGATCTTCGAGCGCTTCGTCCAGGTCGAGGGCGATAGATCCAGTCGCCGCGGCCACGGCCTCGGTCTCGCGTTCTGCAAGCTCGCGGTCGAGGCGCACGGCGGCAAGATCTGGGTCGAGGACGCCCAGCCCGGAGCACGATTCGTGGTAAGGCTGCCCCATGCCTGAGCAGGCCCCGATGCAGGACTGGGGCGAGGAGGCCTTTCGCCAGCTCCTCGACACCGCGCCCGACGCGATGGTGGTCGTGGACGGCGAAGGCACGATCGTGCTGGTCAACATCCAGGCCGAGCGTGTGTTCGATTATCCGCGCAGCGAGCTCATCGGCAAGAAGGTCGAGGTGCTGATCCCGGGCCGCTTCAGGGGTTCGCACGAAGCGCACCGCCAGAGCTTCATGCAGGAGCGCAAGGCCCGACCGATGGGCACCGGGCTCGAGCTGTTCGGGCGCAAGCGCGACGGCAGTGAGTTTCCCATCGAGATCAGCTTGAGCCCACTCATGCTCGGCCAGAACACCTACGTCTCCGCCGCCCTGCGTGACGTCAGCGACCGCAAGGAGACCGAGCGCCGCATCCGCCGCATCCAGGAGCACCTGCTCAGCGCGGTCGAGAACATCCAGGGCGCGTTCGCCATCTTCGACGCCGAGGACCGCCTGGTGCTGTGCAACAGCCAGTGCCGCCTGCTCTTCAGCCTCGACTCGCACGAGGGCGTCGTGGGCAAGACCTACGAGGAGCTAGTCGTGGCGAACCTGGCCAGGACCTACGACGCCGGCGCCCAGTCGTCGGAGCAGTTTCGCGCGATGTGCCTGGCCTATCACCAGAACCCTCAGAGCGGCCTCGACGTGCGCACGCTCGAGGGTCGCCACAAGCGCGTCGTCGAGCGCCGCACTCCCGAGGGGGGCACGGTGAGCCTGATCTCCGACGTCACCGAGGACGTCGAGCGCGAAGACGAGCTCCGCCGCGCCCGTTCGCTGGCCGAAGCGGCGAGCTCGGCCAAGAGCGAGTTCCTGGCCTCGATGAGCCACGAGCTGCGCACGCCACTGAACGCCATCCTCGGCTTTGCGCAGCTCTTGCAGCGCGACAAGAAGACGCCGCTCTCCGAGCGCCAGCAGGAGCGGGTCGAGCACGTGCTCAAGGGCGGCGAGCACCTGCTCAGGCTGATCGACGAGGTGCTCGACCTCTCGCGCATCGAGGCCGGTCGGGTCGCCGTCTCGCTCGAGCCCGTCGGTGTGGCCGAGGTACTGAACGAGGTGCGCACGACGCTGCAGCCCATGGCCGCTCGCGTGCATTGTGAGATCGTGGTCGCGCCGGTCGCGGAGCTGCCCGAGGTGGTCGCCGACCGTACCCGCTTCAAGCAAGTCTTGATGAACTACGGCTCGAACGCCATCAAGTACGGGCGCAAGAACGGCAGCATCGTGTTTCGCTGCGAGCGTTTCGGCGACCTCGTGCGCGTGACCGTGCAAGACGACGGCATGGGCATCGCCGCCGACAAGCAGGACAAGATCTTCAGCCCGTTTCAGCGCGCCGGTCAGGAGACGGGCCCGATCGAAGGCACCGGCATCGGACTCGTGATCAGCAAGCGGCTCGCGGAGCTGATGAACGGCAGCGTCGGGTTCCGCAGCGTGGAGGGCAGCGGGTCCGAGTTCTGGATCGAGCTGCCAGTGCACCGCGCTCCGGCGCGCGAAGCGGCCCAGGGAACGCCGGCCGAGTTCGGCGCGTCATCGGCGATCGCCGGTGAGGAGGGGCCGCGCCACCGTATCGTCTACATCGAGGACAATCCCTCCAACATCGCGTTCATGCAGGACCTCCTGGCAGACTACCGCGTCGACCTCGACGTCGCGCCCACGGCGGAGATCGGCCTCGAGCTCGTGCGTTCGCTCAAGCCCGACGCCGTGATCATGGACGTGAACCTGCCCGGGATGAGCGGTATCGCCGCCACCAAGCTCTTGCGCGAGTGGCCGGAGACGAGCCACATCCCCGTGATCGGCCTGAGCGCCGCCGCCATGACCCACGACACGGCCCGCGTGCGCTCGGCTGGCTTCTACCGCTACCTGACCAAGCCGGTGCGCATCGACGAGCTGACGGCGACGCTGGAAGAGATCCTGGGCGGCGAGAAAGCCTAGTCCGTTCCGCGGCGGTCCTTGGCCACGCCGTACTCGTGCAGACGGTACTGGATCGTGCGCACGCTGATGTCGAGCATCTCGGCGGCGCGTACGGTTGAGCCTGCCGCCGCCTCCAGCGTCTTCATGATCGCAAAACGCTCGATCTCCGCCAGCGTGGCGCCGGGGACGCTGATGCCTTCCAGCGCTGCGGCGGAGCTGCCGAGCTGCGGCAGGTGCTCCTCGAGGATGGTGTTGCCCTCGCACAGCACCACGGCGCGTTCGATGGCGTTCTCGAGCTCGCGCACGTTGCCGGGCCAGCGGTAGGCACGGATGCGGGTCTTGGCGCGATCGCTGATCTCGTTGACGTCCTTGTGGTTCTCGCCGGCAAAACGCGCCAGGAAGTGCTCGGCCAACGCCAGTACGTCCGTCGCGCGCTGGCGCAAGGGCGGCATTTCGATGCCGACCACGTTGAGGCGGTAGAAGAGATCTTCTCGGAAGCGCCCGGCCTCGACGTCCGCCGCCAGATCCCGGTGCGTGGCGGCGACGATGCGCACGTCGACGTCGATGGACTCGTTGCCGCCCACGCGCTCGAAGCGGCGCTCCTGCAGCACGGTCAGGAGCTTGACCTGCGTGGACGCGGAGATCTCGCCGATCTCGTCC
>DATLIL010001174.1:0-4076 GCA_035539475.1 Polyangiaceae bacterium | reverse complement strand
GGCATAAAATCTTGGACACGAAGCTCCGCCGCGCCTTCCCCTTCGACTCCGACACCTGGACGCTCAGCGTGACTCACGCTTCCAACGGGTTGCTCGTGGGCGCGATCGGGCCGGTCTGCCTGGCGATCTGGCGGACCAAGCCGATCCCCGTGCTGTTCGAGGTCCAACGGCTCGGGCTCGCCTCCGCCGTCGCCAGCGCTCCCGGCAGAGCCGCGTTCCTCTGCGTCGTGGAGTCCGAGGCCGACCCGCCCGATCAGGCTGTCCGGGAGGCCTCGGCGGCGATGATCTCGGACCACGGTACGCGGCTCGCTGTCTGCGCCTGCGTGATCGAGGGCTCGGGCTTCCGGGCGGCGATCACCCGCACCGTGCTCACGGGCATGGCGCTCATCGCGCGGAACGCGGCGCCCACACGCTTCTTCGATAGCGTCACCCTCGCGTCAGGCTGGCTCGGCGAACGCCTGGGGCAGGGTCGAGAGTGCGGCCTCGCCGAGCAAGTCGAGCTCGCCCGCAAGCGTCTCTAGAGCGTAGGCGAGGCGACCGCCGGGCGACGACTAGGCCATCCAGGACGCCTTCGCGGAGGAACGCGTTTGGATGGCCTCGTCTCCTCGCCGACTTTCAGTAGCAAACGGAGTGGATCCCGTCCCAGAGGTTGTTGGTCTCGTTCCGTTCGCTGACCTGGCCCGCGACGTCGGCCCTCACGCGGAAGTAGAACTTGGTCTGCGGCAGCGTCGCGGCGACGTTGATGCTGGTGACGCCCGACTTGGGCAGCGAAGCGGCCTGGAGCGTGGCCGTCTTGAGCACGGCGCCCTGGCAGCTCACCATCTCGAACTTCACGGCGGACTGACCGGCGCCGATGAAGGCGTCCAGGTTGCCGATCTCGACGGCGACCGCGCTGTTGTTGTTGACCCAGCTCACCTTCTTGACGATGAGATCGGGCTTCGGCTGGAAGTTCGCGTTGCAGGTGTAGACGTTGCCCGGCTTGATGCCCTGCGCCTTGACCGTGGCGCCCGGGGCCAGATCGGCCGCCAGCGTCACAGTGCCCTTGTCGCCGTCGTTGGCCGACCAGCGCAGCACGGAACCCTTGGGGATCGCGGAGGTCGTGGTGTTCTTCAGGCTCGGCGTCTTGGCGACGTCCTGCGAGCTGCCCGGATTGGCGCAACCGACGTAGACCGTAGTCAGCTGCGTCATGGGGACCACCTGAATCTGCGCCTCCGCTTCGGGGGCGGGCAGAGCGATCGTCGAGAGCAGACCAAGAGCCATTGCAAAACCAGCCGTGCGTTTCATTTTCATTCTCCTCAGTGGGTGCCGGGGGCCCATTGCAGGAGTCGGGCCAAGCGATTTTCGGCGGATTTGCGCCGATTTCTCGACCCGAGTGTTCACCCAGAGGGGTGCGTGCACAGCTGGCGCACAGTGCGCGAACGTTCCGTCAGGGAGCGGGGGCCGCGGGGGGCGGCGTGACGGCTCCGTCCGGCGCCGGGGTCTCCGGCAATGGCTCTTGGTCTGCTCTCGACGATCGCGCTGCCCGCTCCCGAGGCGGAGGCACAGATTCGTCAGATCCCCCTGCCGCAGCTGACCGCGGTCTACATCGGTTGCAGCAACCCGGGTAGCTCGCAGGACATCGCCAAGGTGCCAGTGCTCAAGAACACCACCACTGCGACCATCCCCAAGGGTTACTTGCTGCGCTGGTCCGCGTCGGACGGCGACAAGGGCACGCTGACGCTGGCGGCCGATCTGGCGCCGGGCGCCACGGTGAAGGTGCAGGGAACCAAGCCCGGCAACGTCTACACCTGCGCGGCGGACTTTCACTCCAAGCCGGACCTCGTCGTCAAGAACGTGGGCTGGACCAACAGCAACAGCACCGTCTCGGTACAGCTCGGCAACCTCGACGCCTGGACCAGCGCCGGCCAGTCGTCGGTGCAGCTCGAGACCATCAGCTGCAAGGGCGAGACGCTCAAGGCCGTGACCGTCGGTGCGGGTTCGGTGCCGAAGGCTGGCGTCACCACCGTGAACTTCGCAGCGACGTTGCCGCAGCAGAAGTACTACTTCCGCGTGAAGGCCGACGTTGCCGCCCAGATCAGCGAGAAGAGCGAGACCAACAACGTCTGGGACGGGATCCACTCCGCTTGTTACTGACGCCGGCTCAGCCACGCGTTCACTGCCGCATCGTTCGACGGACCCAAGCCGAGCTTGACTCCAGGCACTAATGCCCATGGCAATCAAGCTCGGTACCGGTCTCGTCGCGCTCTGCCTGTTGTGCCCTGGTATTGCCTCGGCGCAACCATCGCCGCCGCCGAAGGTGCCCACGCTCAGCCGAGAATTCGTCGATCACCTGCGCGCGCCGGACGCGCTCGACCGGCGCTCGATGACGCTGCTCGTGCAAGAGCTCAAACAACTGGAGCAGCTGCTGCGGACGACCCCGAAAAAATCTGCCGAGCGGCCGCTCCTGCTACGGCGCCTGGCGGAAGGCTACGCGGAGCTCGCCGTGCTGGCGGCCAGAGAGAAGGCCGTGGCCGACGAGCGCTTGCGCCGCACCAAGCGCTCCCGATAAGCGTGATCCGCCCACGGTTAGCGGACACTAAGCGGGGTCACGATGACCCCTCGAGCTGCCGTCACTGCGCTGATTTCAGCGTGTTTTGCCGCGTTTGCCTGCAGTACCTCGAGTCCCTCGCCCGCTCCGGCGACCACGGCTGGAAACGGTGCCACGGGCGCGGACGTCAGCGGCGGGTCGGCCGGGCAGAACAGCTCCGGCACTGCCGGGCAGGGCGGAGCCTCGACGAACGCCGGTACAGGCGGTACTCCGGTTTCGGGAACGGGCGGCGTTTCGAGCGGGGCCGGCGGCAGCTCGGGTAACGGAGGCAGCGGCGGCGCCGAGCTCGGTCCGCCGTTTGGTCACCCCGATCCGGCCGTCGTCTACCCAGTCTACGACGGGTTCACGCTCTGGGTGGTCGAAGAGTTCGACGAGCCTCTGGATCTCGACAACGACCCGATCTGGACCTGGAGCGACGGCGGATTTTCGACCCACCGCTTCCGGCGGGAGGCCATCACCTTCGAGCAGGGCAAGATGGTGATCACGCTGAGCGACACGCCGCAGGCTTCGAGTTGCTCGTACGCCAACACCGGCATCGTTCCCGAGCGGGCGCGCACGAGCGGTGAGCTGCGCAGCCGGCACAACTGGTTCCGCTATGGCCGCTACGAGGCCACCTTCAAGGCGCCCAGCGTGCAACCCGGCAACACGACGATCAACGGCAACTACATCGTGTCGCTGTTCACCTACCGCCACCCCGGCTGTCAGGAGTGGCGTGAGATCGATCTCGAGGTGACGGGAGACTCGCCGAACCACCTCGGCACGAACCTGATCACGTCCACATTGGACTGCGCCTTCACGCCGGACAAGGAACAGCCACAGTTCTTCGATCTCGAAGGCATCGACTTCCGCACCGGCTTTCAGACGGTCGGCTTCGAGTGGCTGCCGGGCTCGATCAAGTTCTACTACCTGGGTGAAGGCGGCACTTACACGGAGATCCGCACGATCACGGGCGACAAGGTCCCGACGATGTCGGCCAAGATCATGGCGAACCTGTGGATGTTCGACGACTCGTTCGCGTTCGGCGGCCCCGAAGGCGCGAACAACATGCTGCCCTTCCGCGCCGAGTACGATTCGCTGCGTTTCTACCGCTGGAACGAAGACACCGAGTATCCCTGCGCCGATATGTCGACCGGGTGCCTCAAGGCCGAGGACGTGGATCTTGCCGCCAATAACGCTTGTGACGGCATCGGTCTGACCGGAGACGTCGCCACCTGCCCTCAATGCGGCACGACCGTACGAGCCATTTGTGACGACTTGTGCGAGTGAGCTTGTGGCGGCCAGCTAGCTATGGCGAAATGCCGGGCCTGCGATGAGACGTTTCGCGATCCTGGTGGTTCAGGCGGGCTTGTTCTTCGGTGTCACGGGCGCTTGCTCCTCGGATGAGGACGACGGGCCCAAGCCCCGACGCATCATGCCCATCCCCGGCGGAAACGGCGGAACGGGTGACGGCGGCACCATGGCCGGCATGCCGCACCAAGGCGGCACCGCC
>DATLIL010001173.1:0-5676 GCA_035539475.1 Polyangiaceae bacterium | reverse complement strand
TGTTCGCCTCCACGCGCGGCAACACCAAGAACGTGGCTGCGATTGGCTACTCCGGCCCGCAGCGCACCCCCGCTGATCCTTCGAAGCTGAACTCGAACCTGTACGTGCTCGAAGACGGCAAGATCCGGCAGCTGACGTTCTTGCTGAACCAAGAGCTGTCACCGAGCTTCATGCGCGACGGTCGCCTGATCATGACGACCGAAAAACGTCAGCCCGGCTTCTATCAGTTGGCTGGGCGGCGCATGAACCTCGACGGCGGTGACTACCACCCGTTGTTCGGGCAGCGCGCGACGGTCGGTTTCAATCAGTTCACGGACGTGGTCGAGCTGGCCGACAAGAACCTGGCTGCGATCATGAGCGATCGCGGCGCGGCACACGGCGCGGGTGCGCTGGCCGTGATCAATCGCTCGATCGGCATCGATCAGACCAGCCAGGTCCCTGACGACTACCTGGTGAGTTTCGCGGCGCTCGACACGATCAACCCCGACTTCTTCCAGCGCTCGATTCGCGTGATCGATCCCGTCGCCAGCGGCAAGCTCACGGGTACCCAGGGCGCTTACCGCAGTCCCTCGCCGCTGCCCGACGGCAAGCTGCTGGTCAGCTACGCTGCCAACGTCGTCGCGCTCGATAGCTTCTCCGGTAACTTCGACGTTCACCTCGTCGATCCCGTCTCCGGCGCCGTGTCGCCGCTGGTCACTGGCGCGAGCGACGAGCTCTGGCCCGTGGCCGTCTATCGCCGCACGCCGGTCGAAGTGTTCACCTCCAGGTTCGACGAGGCCAACGGCGCGACGCGTGTGTACGACGACTCCCGTAAGGCCTACTCGCGCGTGACCATCCTGGACGTCGGCGTGCTCACCAGCCTGCTATTCCAGAACACGCGCACTGGTCGCACCCTGGGCGACATGAACGCGCCGATCAGCGTCTGGGAGAGCCTGCCGCCCGAACCGGGTGTGACGAGCTACAGCGGGCCGTTCATCACCAACGACCAGTTCGGCCAGCTCTACGTCCGGCGTCAGCTCCTGGGCGACATCTCTGCCGCCAGCGACGGCTCCGCCGACATCCTGCTGCCAGGCGGCGCTCCAGTCGTGCTGCAAGCCGCGGTTCAGCTCGCTGGCGAGACGGACCTGACCAGCCACTTTCAGCGCGAAGAGATGCAGTTCTATCCGGGCGAGGAGGCGCACCAGGCCTTCCGCCGTCAGTTCTTCAACGGCATCTGCGGTGGCTGCCACGGCTCGCTCAGCGGGCTCGAGCTCGATGTCGCCGTGAACCCGGACATCCTCACGCAGGCCTCCTCGGTCGAGGCGGTGCAGGACGGGCCGAGGGACCTCAGCGTGCCGATCAGCGATCCGGCGGGCCCGTTCGAACCGTGACGCTCACGGGCCCGTGACGCTTACAGGCACTCGGGCTTGAACTTCTTCAGGCCGTTCTTGTCGATGATGTAGGGCGGGTCGCACTTGGTGCTGACCGGCTTGGGCGGCACCGGGCGCGGCAAGATGCGCCCGATCGGCGGCTTGGGCTTCGGCGTCTCCGAGGCTACGGGCTTGGGTAGCGGTGTCAGCGCCACGACGAGATCCGCATCCTGCTCGAAGGCGATCTCCCGCTCTTCGACGCGGTGATCCGCTGCCTCGAAGCGCAGCCCGTGCTTGGAGCCGTCGCGCGGCACCGCTTGCTGGTGGGGGTTGCCCGGCAAGAGCTGACCGTCGAGGTAGATCTTGGCGACAGCGGGGAAGGCGGTGATGCGGAGCTGCACGTGGGTGGGCGGCGCGTCGGCGGGCGTCGCCGAAGAGCCTGTCTTCGGATCACCCGCTTCCGCGTTGCCCTTGCCGACCACGGCCCAGCCCACGCCGGCGATCAGCAGAAGCAGGAGCGCCACGGCAGCGAACAGCGGAGCTCGCGAGCGCTCCTCCGGGTAAGCGTCGCTCTCGAGCTGGGTCGAGCCCGACTGGGTCAACGCCAGGTTGGTGAGCTCGAGTGGAGCCGTCTGCGCGTACTCGGCGTCGGTCAGCGAGGCGACCTTCGAGAGCTGCGACTCGATGATGCGCTTCATCTGCGCGCGCACGTCCTCGAACATGTCCTGGACGATCTTGCCGATGTCGCGCGGCCGCACCTGCGTGCCGAGCTTGCCGAGATAATCGTCCAGATCGGCCTGCAGCTCCGCGGCGCTCCCGTAGCGCGACTCGGGATTCGAGGACAGCGCCTTCATGATGATGACTTCGAGCGCGGGATCCACGTCCGCCTTGATGTCGCGCGGATTGGGCAGCTCACCGTTGAGGAGCTGATTCATGATCGTGGCTTCGCTCATGCCGGCCCACATGCGCCCGTCGGTCGCGGCCTCCCACAGCATGACGCCGACGGCGAAGATGTCCGCGCGCCGATCCACGTTCTCGCCGGTGATCTGCTCCGGCGACATGTAACGAATCTTGCCCTTGATCACGCCGGTAGCGGTCTCGACGTGCGAGCCCGACAGCTTGGCAATGCCGAAATCGAGAAGCTTGACCTGGCCGTCGAACGTGACGAACACGTTGTGAGGGCTCATGTCGCGGTGCACGACGTTGAGCGAGGTGCCGTCGAAGTCGCGCAGCTCGTGCGAGTAATGTAGCCCGCCGAGGACGTCGGAAATCACACGCAGGTGCATGGCGAGCGGAAACCGGTCGGTGCCGCGCGCGCGCGAAAGAATGCCGGAGAGAGCCTGGCCCTCCAGGTACTCCATCACGATCACCGGCAGCCCGTGGTGCTCGAAAACCTCGTTGGTTTGCACGATGTTCGGATGATTGAGGCGAGCCGCGAGGCGGGCCTCGTTCATGAACATCTGTGAAAACTCGTGCTCCTGCGTCAGCGTGCTCTTCATCACCTTGAGCACGACCAGCTTGCTGAAACCGCTGGGGCCGCGCGCAACTGCGAGCGAAACCGTAGCGGTACCGCCCTGACCGAGATCTGCCAGGATGCGGTACTTGCCGCCGAGCTCATTCAAGCTAGGCAGCGGTGATTGGGGCATGGCCATTGGTGAGCTGGGTTCCCAACTTTGCGGGGTTCCGACCAGCTTAGCGCAGACCCGATGGTTTGCGTCCATGCCTTCCATGGCCTCGACGCAGAGCCCTCCGAAAGGCCGTTAGCCCAATGAAAACCGGCCGCTCGGTCCTCTCGCCTGCCCGCAGGCTTGGAGCCCCGTTTTCTCGTGCTTCGTGCGGGGACGAGCAGGCCTGATCTCGGGACTGATGGGCGATCGTCGTACCCGTGGCCACCCACGGCTACCTGTCTGGTACCGGTCTCCAGCCCTCGTCTCCAGCCCTCGTCTCCAGTCCTCGTCCATTATCTCCCGCGGCTCGCTGCGCGGCTTGCGCAGATTGCGCATCATGAGAAATGGCCCAACCGTTCGTCATCGTGGTTTGTGCTTAGTTTGTTCGTTGCATGCGACTTGCAGGTACCGAGTGCATGCACGGCGAGGACCTCAAGACAGCCGGTCAATTGTGTATCGATTGTGGGAGCCAATCGCCTCCGACCGAGACCAACTACACGCTGATCAGCTCCCGCTACGGCTGGAGGCTCTCTCTCGAGAAGCGGCCCGATGGTCGGCGCGTCTCGGTCTGGCGCTGCCCGTTATGCTGGGACCGACACCGCGGGAGACAGAACAACACCTGAGGGTGTCGGAGCCACTCCCACCATGACGACCGCCGGCGCGCGCGACGTCGCCCTACTTCTCGATCGCATCGACGAGCCGTATCAAAGTGAGCTCTTCGAGGCGCTGCGCTCGTCCGCCGGCGAGCGAGGGTTGTCGCTGATCTGCTTCCTGGGTGGGCCGCCGCGCTCCAGCGACGAGAGTGGCGACCCGCGCAGCCGCATCTTCGAGCTCGCCCGGCGCGCCGATCTGGCAGGAGCCGTGATCGCCGCCAAGAACCTGAGCAGCCGCGCAGCGCGTACGGCGCTCGCGAGCATGGCGGCGCTGCTGACGCCGGCGCCCGCGGTGAGCCTGGGCGCGATGCTCGAGGGGGTGCCCGCAGTGCTGCTCGACAACCACGACGCGATGCGCCAGCTCGTCGAGCACCTGATCGTGAGCCACGGCAAGAGCCGCATCGCCTTCGTACGCGGGCCACAGCGCAACGAGGAGGCCGAAGATCGCTATCGCGGCTACCTGCGCGCCCTGTTCGACCATGAGCTCACGCCCGACGACGCGCTGGTCGTGCCCGGCGATCTCGATCGCGCCTCCGGCGTCGTGGCGGCGCAGGTCCTGCTCGAGCGCGGCGTGGAATTCGACGCGGTCGTCGCCACCAGCGATCGCACCGCCAGCGGCGTGCTCGACGAGCTGCGCGCGCGTGGCCGGCAGGTGGCCGTGGCGGGTTGTGACGACTCTCAGGAGGCCCGCTTCGATCTCGTCCCCCTGACGTCGATGCGCCAGCCGATCGGAGAGCTTGCCAGCTGCGCGCTCGACGTCCTGCTCGAGCCCAGCGCGCGCGCCACGCGCGTCTTGCCGGCGGAGCTCGTGGTGCGGCGCTCGTGCGGCTGCGAGGGAGAGCTGCGCGTGCGCGCCTCCATGCCACCGTCCCGCGGCGAACAGGAGCTACCGCTGCTGCGCCGTCGCTCCGAGCTCGTCGCCGCGATGCGCCAGGCCGCACCCTTCGCCGACGATGCGCGCTGGGCCGACGCCATGTTCTCGAGCTTCGTCAGCGACGTGCGCGGCAAGACTCACGCCGCCTTCGCCGCCCAGACCGAGCAGCTGCTCGAGCTCGGTGCGCGCGAAGGCGGCGATGCCACGCACGTGCAGCGCGTGGTCGACGTGCTGCGCAGCGGCGCGCTGCCCTCGTTGACCGAGCTGCCCGGCATGATGCTGCGCGCCGAAGCGGCGCTCTACAGCGCAGGCGTCGCCATCGCCGGCGCCCTGCACGCCGGAGGGCAGCGCCACGGCCTCTCCGTGCAGGACGCCGCGCAGGTGCTGAGCAACATGGCGCACGAGCTCACGCTGCGCGTCGGGGTCGACCAGATCGGCAGCAGCCTCGAACGCTACCTGCCGCGCCTGGGCATCGAGCGCGGCGGGCTGGCCACGCTCCCGCGCGGTGCGCCACTCAGCGAGCTTCACTGGGTCTGGTGCTGGGGCGGCGACGACGTGCACTGGTGGAACTCCGCCCGGCGCTCGCCCCAAAGGCCGTCGCCCACGGCCTCCGTCGTCATGCCGCTCGCCTTCGAAGACGAGCTCCTCGGTGTCGCGAGCTTCGAGGTCGGCCCGCTACACGGCGTCGTGCTCGAGACCCTGCGCGCGCTCCTGAGCTCGGCTCTGGCCCACTCCGTCCTCCGTACCGCCGCCGCCTCGCGCTGATTTTGGGGGGCGCCTCGCTGTAACGGGCGCGCCCTTGGGCGGCGTACGGCACAAGGCCACGCCCACGCAGCGATTGGCGAGGCTGCAGCCGCGCACGCGCCGCCCTTTCACGACCCGGAGAAGTGACAGAGTCAGAGCCAGCGGCGGCGCCAGCGACTCGAACAGCGGCGGCGGCACGGTTAGGGCCGGTGCGATCGGGGCCGCGCTTCGCGCGTTGCCCCTGTGGGCGATCGGGGCCGCGCTTCGCGCGTTGCCCCTACGGGCGTCGCTTGCACGGCAACGCTGTACGGCGTTGCAACGAACTCGCTCTACGGCTTGTGTCCGTTCGGGCCTTCCGATTTTGCCGGTGTGCTCGGCCGCGTCAAGGT
>DATLIL010001172.1:0-8652 GCA_035539475.1 Polyangiaceae bacterium | reverse complement strand
CCGTCGGGTTCAACCGCAAGTCGTCGCCATCAACGCCCTCGAAGAGGCGATGAAGAAGCTGACGGACGCCGAGCTGCAGGCCAAGACCCCGGAGTTCAAAGAGAAGCTCGATAACGGAGCGACGCTCGACGACATCCTGGTCGAAGCCTTCGCCGTCTGTCGCGAGGCCAGCCGCCGCGTGCTCAAGATGCGGCACTACGACGTACAGCTGATCGGCGGCGCCGTGCTGCACCGCGGAGCCATCGCCGAGATGCGTACCGGTGAAGGCAAGACCCTGGTCGCCACTCTGCCGGTGTATCTCAACGCGCTCGAAGGCAAGGGCGTGCACGTCGTCACGGTCAACGACTACCTGGCCAAGCGCGACGCCGAGTGGATGGGCCGCCTCTACAAGTGGCTCGGCATGAGCGTCGGCACGATCGTCAACCAGCAGATGGACGAGGAGAAGCGCCAGTCTTACAAGTCCGACATCTGCTACGGCCAGAACAACGAGTACGGCTTCGACTACCTGCGCGACAACATGAAGGGCTCGGCCCTCGACTACGCGCAGCGCCCGCTCAACTTCGCCATCGTCGACGAGGTCGATTCGATTCTGATCGACGAGGCGCGCACACCGCTGATCATTTCCGGCCCGGCCGAGGCCGCCAGCGAGAAATACCGCTCGCTGAACGAGGTCGTCGCCAAGCTGGTCAAGGACGAGCACTACAACGTCGACGAGAAGGGCTTCAGCGCCACCTTCAACGACGAGGGCGTGGAGTTCGTGCAGAAGCTGATCGGCGTGCGCAACCTGTACGATCCGGTCAACGTCCAGACGCTGCACATCCTGAACCAGCTCCTGCGCGCGCACGCCCTGTACAAGCGCGACCAGCACTACATGGTGTCGCAGGACGGCAAGGTGCTGATCATCGACGAGTTCACCGGCCGCGTGCTATCCGGCCGGCGCTGGAGCGACGGTCTGCACCAGGCGGTCGAAGCCAAAGAGAACGTACGGATTCAGGAAGAGAGTCGCACGATGGCGACGATCACCTTCCAGAACCTGTTCCGCCTGTACAAGAAGATCGGCGGCATGACCGGCACCGCCACGACCGAGGCCCAGGAGTTCTCCTCCACGTACAAGCTCGACGTGGTCGAGATCCCGACCCACCGCAACAACATCCGTAAAGACGACCACGACGTGGTCTACAAGACGGAGCGCGAGAAGTTCAACGCGCTGACGCGCGATCTGGTGGAGCACCACGCTGCGGGTCGCCCGATCCTCGTCGGTACGACCAGCGTCGAGAAGAGCGGCGCGATCGCGCGCATCCTGGCCAAGAAGGGCATCCCGCACAGCGTGCTGAATGCCAAGCATCACGAGAACGAGGCCTACGTCGTGGCCCAGGCCGGTCGCAAGGGCGCGATCACGGTCTCGACGAACATGGCCGGCCGCGGCACCGACATCTTGCTCGGCGGCAACCCGGAGATGATCGCGCGCCTGCGCTTCAAGGAGCAGGGCAAGGATCCCGAGACCCACCCCGACGACTTCGCCAAGCTGGTCGAGCAGTTCGAGAAGACGTGCAAGGAGGAGCACGACGAGGTCGTCGAGCTCGGAGGCCTGCACATCATCGGCACCGAGCGCCACGAGTCGCGCCGCATCGACAACCAGCTGCGAGGCCGCGCGGCGCGTCAGGGTGACCCCGGCTACAGCAAGTTCTACCTGTCGCTCGAAGACGACCTGATGCGCATCTTCGCCGGCGATCGCGTCAAGGACCTGATGGACCGCATGGGCATGCCCGACGACGAGCCCATCGAGCATCCCCTGGTCACCAGGAGCATCGAGAACGCGCAGCGCAAGGTCGAGGAGCGAAACTTCGACATCCGCAAGAACCTGCTCGAGTACGACGACGTGATGAACGCGCAGCGCAAGACGGTGTACGCGCTGCGACAGCAGCTCCTGCTCGGCCGCTACTCGCCGGAGGAGATCGACGAGACCGGCAAGAGCACGGGCAACAGCCGGACGATCGAGCTCAACGCGGAGATCGAAGAGCTGGTGCGCGGCCCTGTCGCGGGGCTGGTCGGCATGTTCTGCGATCCGCCGCTGCAGCCCACGAGCGAGAACGGCAAGGCCAAGTACCCGACGCCCAAGCAGCTGAAGAAGGCCGAAAAGATCGTCGAGCTCGAGTCCCTGCAGCACGAGGTCTACCAGCTGTGGGGCGCCAGGCTCGACCTCGAGGAGCGCCGCAACTGGACGCCGGAAACGATCTACGAGCGCCTGTCGGAGCTCGTACCGCAGGGGCTGTCGGAGCAGCGTGAGCGCGTGCTCGACCTGCTCGACCGCATCGTCAGCGCCATGGTCGAGGAGAGCTGCCCCGAAGGTAAGCCGCCGGAGGACTGGGACTGGCAGGGTCTGCACCAGGGCTTCCGCGAGCACTTCAAGACCAAGCTCGATCCGGCCATCGACGAGCTGGGCGACGTCGACAGCCTGGTCCGCAGGTTGTTCGACGAGGCGCAGAAGGTCTACGAGCAGCGTGAGAAGGAGCTCGGCACCGAGATCGCGCTGCGCATCTTCCGGCACGTCTACGTCGAGGGCATCGACGAGGCCTGGGTCGAGCACCTCTCCAACATGGAGCACCTGCGCGACGGCATCGGCCTGCGTGGCTACGGTCAGCGCGATCCCAAGAACGAGTACAAGAAGGAGGGCTACAACCTCTTCTTGAACATGATGGCCAAGGTCTCCAGCAACGTGCTGGTTCGCTTCTTCGAGACCGAGGTCAGGCGCAGGGAGGACGTCGCGGCGATGGAGCACGAGGCCGAGCTCAGGCACCAGGCCGAGCTCGATGCGGCCGTTGCTCGCCACCCGAGCGCCGACGCCGAGGACGCCACGGCGGCCCTCAATCAGCTACGCGAGGCCGCAGCGGCTCCGCTACCGGCGCGCAAACCCGCTCAGGCCGGCCCGAAGATCGGCCGCAACGATCCCTGCCCCTGTGGCTCCGGCAAGAAGTTCAAGCAGTGCCACGGCGCCATCCTCGAGGACGAGGAGTCCTCGGAAGAGCCCCAACCGCGAGCGTGATGCGCTAAACCCGTCCGGCAATGATCGAGGTCGATCGACTCACGAAAGACTTCGGGACCGTCGTGGCCGTGCGCGACGTGTCGTTCAGCGTGAGCAAGGGTGAGATCGTCGGCTTCCTGGGCCCTAACGGCGCCGGCAAGTCGACCACGCTGCGCATCATCGCGGGCTTTCTGGGCGCGACGTCGGGCAAGGTCAGCGTCAACGGCCACGACATCGCCGAGAGCTCGCTCGCGGCCAGAAAGAGCCTCGGCTACATGCCGGAGGCGGCGCCGCTCTACCCCGAGCTCCGCGTCGTCGAGTACCTGGGCTTTCGCGCAGAGCTCAAGGGAGTACCGCGACGCGAGCGCAAGAAGGCGGTCGAGCGTGCGCTCGAGCTCTCGGGCTCGAAAGACATGGCAGCGGTGGTGATCGGCCACCTGTCGAAGGGCTACCGGCAGCGCGTCGCGCTGGCCGACGCTCTGGTCAACTCACCGCCGCTCCTGATCCTGGACGAACCGACGGCGGGCCTCGATCCCAACCAGATCCTCGAGGTGCGCAAGCTCGTGCGCGAGCTCGGACGGGAGCACACCATCTTGCTCTCGACTCACATCCTCTCGGAGGTCGAGGCGGTGTGCGAACGCGCCCTGGTGATCGCACGCGGCAAGCTGGTGACAGAGGGCACGCTGGAGGAGCTGCGCCGGCTGCGGCACGGCGCGGGAATATCGCTGCTCGTGCGCGGCACCGGCGAGGCGATCACGGCGGCGCTGGCGAGCGTCGGCGCGGTCGAGATCGAAGCCGGCGAAGACGGGCTCTGCCGCGTGACGCTCGAGCTCGAGCAGCAAGCCGATCTCGGAAAGGCCGTGGAAGACGCCGTCGCGGCGCTGGCCCTTGCCGGTCTCGGCGTACGTGCCGTCGAGCGCAAGGGCCGCTCGCTGGAAGAGGTGTTCGCGGAGGTCACGACCGCCCCGGAGCCGGCGCCATGAGCGGCTTCCTGGCAGTGCTGCGCCGAGAGCTCCTCAGCCTGTGGGTCACGCCGCTGGCCTGGGTGCTGCTCACCGTCTTCCTGCTGCTGCAGGGCATCATCTTCTATTCGATCGTGTTGCACTACTCGAGCATGACCGACCTCGCGCTCGAGTCGGGGCCGGTCCAGGCCTACTTCGGTCAGGACTCCATCCTGCTCTTGATGTCGCTCTTGCTGGTCTGTCCGGCGCTGACCATGCGGAGTTTCGCCGAGGAGCGCCGCAGCGGTACGATCGAGGCGCTCCTCACCGCGCCGGTCACACCGAGCGCGGTCGTGCTCGGCAAGTACGCCGCCGTGCTCGTCACCTACGCGCTGATGTGGGCGCCGACGGTGCTGTACGTGCTGATCCTGCGCAAGACGGGCGTCGTCGACTGGGGCGCGGTGGGCGCGAGCTACCTTGGACTGCTGGGCGTGGGCGGCGCGTACCTCGCGCTCGGGCTCTTGATGAGCGCGATGTCAAAGAGCCAGCTGGTGGCGCTCTTGCTCACGGTCGGCGCCCTGTTCGGCCTCTTCATTCTCGGCATCGGCGAGTACATCTTCGAGCCCGGACTGCTGCAGGAGCTCTCGGGCCACGTCTCCATGGCCTCGCAGATGGAGGAGTTTTCACGCGGCCTGATCGACCTCAGGCGCGTGGTCTTCGACCTCTCGCTGTGTGTCACCAGCCTGTTCGTCACCGTGCGCGTGGTCGACTCGTGGAGGTGGGGCTGATGGCCGAAGCCGCGCGTCCCGCGTTCTCGCGCAGCCAAAAGACGCTGTCCGCGCTCGGCGTGTTCGCGGCCGTGATCGTGGCCGTCAACGCCAACGTGCTGGTGGCCCGCTGGTACGAGCGCTGGGACGTGACCAGCGAGGGCCTGTACTCGTTGTCGCAGGCCACCAAGAGCACGCTCGCGGCGCTGCCGGCCGGCGTCGAGGTCGTGGTGCTGCTCAGCCGCGGTGACCCGCTCTTGCCGCGCGTGCGTCAGATGCTCGCCGCCTACGGCGCGGAGACGAGCAAGCTCGACATCCGCTACGTCGATCCGGAGCGCAGCCCGGCGGAGTTCGTCGCGGTGCAGCAGAAGTACAAGATCCTGGCCGGCAAGGCCGACGACGGCCGCGTCGTGACCGACGCCGTGATCGTCATCGCTCGCGGCGAGCAGACCTGGTTCATCACCGCCGACGATCTCGCGTCGTTCGACGACGAGGGCCGGGCGCGGCCCGAGCTCGAGCAGGCGCTGACCGAGGGCCTGTTCAACGTGCAGAAGAGCGAGCGCGCCGTGCTCTGCTTCGGCGAGGGCCACCGCGAGGCCTCGATCGACGACGCTGGAGCAGAGGGCCTCGCCGACCTCCGTCACAGCCTGACGAAGAACAACTTCGACGTCAGAGCGCTGAACCTCGAGCTACCCGACGCCGACAAGGCGCTGGGCGGCTGCCGTGCGCTGTTCGTTTCGGGCCCCGAGCTGCCGCACTCGGCCGCGGCCGGCGAGCGCGTCAGGAGCTTCGTGCAGAACGGCGGCAGCCTGCTCGCCTTCGTCTCGCCGGTCTACGGCGACGACGGCGCGATCGTGGCTTCGGGCCTGGAGAGCGCCGGCGCGCTGCTCGACCTCGAGCTCGGCCGTGACCTCGTGCTGGAAAACGATCCGAGCGCGCGCCTTCCGCGCGGCGCCGGTGAGGTGTTCTTCGCCAACCCGGCGCCGCACGAAGTGACGCGCGGCATGCTCGAGGGCGAAAAGATCGAGTTTCGCGTGCTCGTGTCCGAGGCGCAGAGCATGAAGCTCGCCCCCGGCGGCCGTGCTCGCCCGCTCCTGGTATCGAGCCCGCAGGCGCTCTCGATTCGCGACGTACACGGCCTGCTCGAAGGCAAGGGCACCGCCGCGCAGGGAGCGCCCGGCGAGCGCGTACTGGCGGCCGCCGCCGAGCTCGACAAGTCCGCACGCGTCGTGCTCGCCGGTGCGGGCAACCTGCCCCAGAACAAGAGCTTCCGCGATCCGGCGCAGATCGGCGATCGCCTGTTCGTCGAGAACGCGGTGTCGTGGGTCACCGCTCGGCCCGCGCTGGTCAACGTGCCAAAGAAGACAGCCCAGGACGTCGGCCTGTCGCTGACCGAGGACTCGCTGTCCGAGGTGCTGCGTTACGTCCTCGTCTACGTGCCGGGCGTCAGCGTGCTGCTCGGCGTGCTGGTCATGCTCGAGCGCCGCAAGCGTGAGAAGCGCGGGCGGGAAGCGGCCAAGGGCGCTACCTGATGAAGCTCGGCAAGACCGCGCTGACGAGCTTGCTGGTGGCCGCGCTGGCCGTCGGCAGCAGCGTGCTCGTCATCGCCACGCGCGATCGCGCCACGAGCGGCGAGCTCGAGCAGCGCAAGAAGAACCTCTTACCGGTCTGGCGCGCAGACGAGATCACCCGCCTGGAGCTCGGCGCTGCGGCTCGCATCGTCTTGCAACGCGAGCCCGGCGACGGCGGCGAGACACAGTGGCAAATCGCGGAGCCGCTGAAGGAGCCGGCCAATCCCGACGCCGTCGAGCGCCTGATCGCGACGCTCGGCTTCGCGGCGCCCCTCAGGCCGAGTGAGCAGAGCGCCCAGGCGGCGGGCATCGACCAGAACAGCCCGAGCATCGCCGTGACGATGGGCGCCGTGCGCTACGAGCTCCGACTCGGCAAGAACGCTGGGCCACCGAGCGGCGCGCGCTACGTCTCCGTCGTGGCCCAGGGCGGCCCAGGAACGGGCCTGAGCGTGATCGCGGCCGACAGCGCCAAGCTGTTCGCCACGACGCTCGACGAGCTGCGCCGCCGCCAGCTCTGGCCGTACGGCCCCACCACGCTGCGCGAGCTCGCGCTGGAGGGCCCCGCGGGCAAGCTCGATTGGGTCAAGAACGCTGCGGGGAGCTTCACGCTGCGCGGCGGAAAGCGCGCGAACCGCGACGTCGTCGAGCCGCTGATCGCGAGCCTGGTCGGGCTCGATCTGCAGCGCTTTCTCGATCCTGCGCTGGCACGCTCTGCGCTCGCCGCTGGGCCGCGCTTCGCCGTGCGCGGCTCGTCCGCCACGGGACCGG
This sequence comes from Polyangiaceae bacterium, assembly GCA_035539475.1. GTDB lineage: Bacteria > Myxococcota_A > Polyangia > Polyangiales > Polyangiaceae > PMG-095. The sequence continues at coordinate 1,583 of DATLIL010001172.1, read as the reverse complement.
ACGCCCTGCTCGAGCTCGGCGGGAAATGTCCGGACGACCCCGACGCCATCGTCGCCCTGCGCGACGGCCGCATCGCGGCCTGTGTCGACGCGGCCATCCTGACGCGCCTGCAGCCGAGCCCGGACGCCGTCATCGACCGCCGACCGTTCAGCGTCAGGCCCGACGAAGTCGAGGAGCTCACGCTCACCCAGGGCGACAAGAAGCTCGACCTCGTACGCAAGAGCTCGGGCTTTCGTCTGCGGGCGCCGTCCGAGGCCGACGTTGCGCTCGACGCCGGCAACGGGCGCGTGACTGCGGTGGTCGGCGCGGAGGCGTCGATCGTGGAGCAACCCGATCTGGTGCGGCTCGGGCTCGAGCCCGCCGCTGGCAGAGCGACCGTCACCTCACCGGGTGAAGGCAAGGCATTCACCGAAACCGTCGCCATCGGCCGCAAGCAGCCCGACGGCGGTCTCTACCTGCGCCGCGACGACGGCGTGGTGCTGTCGCTCGGACGCGATGCGGCGCGCGCCTTTGCCATCGACACGACGCTGCTGCGCAGCCTCAAGCTCCTCGATTTCACGGCCGCAGAGCTCGAGAGCCTGACCGTCGCCGAGCCCACCGCGCAGAAGCTCGTGCGCAACGCCGAAGATCGCTTCGAGCTCGAGGCGCCGCGCGGCTTTGCCGTCGACACCGCCCTCGCCACCGATCTCTCGTTCGAGCTCGGCTCGCTCTCGGCCCTGCGCTGGATAGCCGACGCCGACGACGGCTCCTTCGGGCTCGAAAAGCCGCAGGCCCGCGTCGTGATCGGCTTCCGCGCCGGCGACGCCGGCCAGAAGCAACGCACCCTGCTCGTCGGCGCCGCGACGAGCGGCGGGCACTACGCCCGCTTCGAGGACGACCCGGCGGTGTTCGTGATCGAGCGCGAGCTCGTCGAGCACCTCGGCACGCTGCTCGTCAACCGCTCCGAGTTCATGTTCGATCCCGCCAGCGTCACCCGCCTCGAGCTCTCGCGCCACGGCGACAAGATCGTGCTCGCCGCTCGCTCCGGCTCCCTCGCCGCGCTCGAGCCCAAGGATCTTCCGCCCGGCCAGCTCCAGGTCATCACGGACACGCTCGGCACCCTGCGCGCCGAGGCCGCGCTGCACACCGGCCCCGCGCGTCCCGAAGAGGGCCTGGCTAAGCCGGAGCTCGAGGTTCGGGTCGAGCGCAAGAGCGGCGGCCCCACGCGGACCTTCACCATCGGCGCCGCCGACTCCTGGCGCGGCGAAAGCATCTACTACGCGCGCGTCAGCGGGGTCGACGCCACGTTCGTCATCTCGCGCAGCAAGCTACGCCCCCTTCTGGACGCCTTCTAGCCCTCGGCGATGTTGGCGGCGCTGGGTACGCAGAGCCGGGTGATCTCCATTCTTTGCCGGGTGGCCCCAGGGGATCACTGCTGTCGGCCGTCCTTGAGGCGGGCAACCGCGCTTACGCGCTGCTCAGCGGCCTTCTCCGCTGAAGCGGGTTGCGGCGAGCCACGTTCTCCGGCGTGGCTCGCCGCAAGGCTAGCGTCAGTGCGAGAGCTTCCAGAGCATGGCGAGGATGCGATCGAGGAGCATCAAGGG
>DATLIL010001171.1:0-12736 GCA_035539475.1 Polyangiaceae bacterium | reverse complement strand
CTTCACGCTCACGCGCGGAGAGCTCCGGCGCGAGCGTGAAGTCTTCGTGGTGGGCTCGGGGCAGCGCAGGCCGACGAGCTGTCGCAGACTGCAGGTCCACGGGCGTGACGCGATGCGGGTGTGCGCTCCGAGCCGGGTGGCGGTCAACCTTTCGCGGCTAAAGCCCGCCGAGGTCCCGCGCGGCGCGATGCTCTCGAGCGACGAGGGCCTGTGCCTGTCACGCCGCTTCGGCGTCGAGCTGCGAGTACTGCCCGGCGTCGATGGCGAGCTCGTCCCGGGCCGGCCGCTGGTCGTGCACCTCGGGACCGCGCGCGTGGCTGGCCGGATCGTCTGGCGCTCGGCTTCGCTGGCCGAGCTCAGGCTCGAGCGTCCGTTGCCAGCGGCGGCGGGATTGATCGCGGTCCTGCGCTCGAGCAAGCGCGGCGCGTTTGGCCGCGTGCTTGGCGGAGCGCGCCTGCTCGACGCAGAGGCCGAAGGGGCGCGCGGCAAGAGCCAGCATGAGCTCACGGCCCGCGCCTGGAACGCGCTGGCGGCGGGCTCGATCGCGCAGGGTCTCACGGGGCTGCTGCGCGCTCGTGCACCACGGACGCTCTCCGTCGCCACGCTCGAGCGCCGCGTCGGGCTCGAGCCGGGTACCGCGGCTTCTCGGGTGACCGGCGAGCTCGAGCGCGGCGAGCTCGTGAGCGTCGGCGAGCGCTGGGCGCTCGGAGCGTCAGTGACCGAGCTCGTGACCGTTGCCGCGAGGGAGCTCGAACGGTTTCACGAGCGTGAGCCGCACGCGACGGGGCTGTCGCGAGAGACGCTGCGCGACCTCTTGCTGCGGCAGAGCGACGACGTGCTCGCGGACCTCGTCCTGTCCACCCTGGTCGAGAACGGCCGCGCCGTGGCCATGGAGGGCGGGCTCGTCGCCCTGCCCCAGGCGCTCGCGCAGGGTGCGACGGAGCGCAACGCCGTGCGCGCTCGTGTGGCCGAACGTCTCGGAGCGGCGGGGCTCGAGGGCGCACCCGAGAACGACCTTGCCGCTTCGGCCGGGGTGAGCGGCGAGCAAACCCGCGTGGCGCTCGGCGAGCTGGTTCGCGCGGCGCAGGCCCGCCGGCTCGGCAGCCTGTGGTTCGCCGAAGCCGCACTCGAAAGGCTGCGGCAGCGCGTGCGCGAGCACTTTCTGCGGAAACCGACGCTGAGCGTGCCCGAGCTCAAGGCGCTGGCCGGTGTTTCGCGCAAGCAGGCCATCCCCCTGCTCGAGCAGCTCGACCGTGAGGGAACCACGCGGCGGAAGGGCGACGATCGAGTGGCCGGCGCCAAGCGGGAGGGGTAAACTTTCTCGGGAGGAACATGTCGCTCGAGCGCTTGCGCGAGATCATGCAGCGCTTCCGTCAGGGCGTATCGCGCGAAGCCTACGTCGAGGCGGGCGGCTGGAACCTCGACCCTCAGCTGGGACAAGATCTGCTCGAATCGATGTTGCTCGCCCGTCACCTCGACCTGGCGGCGCACGAGCTGCGCGCTGGTGGGCACGGCCACTACACGATCTGCAGCACCGGTCATGAGCTCAACGCCATACTCGGTCGGCTGGTCCACATCACCGATCCGAGCCTGCTGCACTACCGCAGCGCTGCGTTGATGCTCGAGCGTGCCCGGCAGCACCCGGAGCACGACGTGGTGCAGGACATCGCGCTCTCGCTGGTGGCCTCCGCCGAAGAACCGACCAGCGGCGGCCGCCACAAGGTGTTCGGCAGCCGCGCCCTCGGCGTGATCCCACAGACCAGCACGATCGCGTCGCACCTACCGCGCGCCGTGGGTCTCGCGTTTTCGCTCGAGCTCCGGCCGCGCCTCGGGCTGCGCCACAGCTTGCCGCCGGACGCCATCGTGATGGTGAGCTTCGGCGACGCCAGCGTGAACCACAGCACGGCGCTCGGGGCTTTCAACGCGGCCAGCTGGACCGCGCACCAGAACCTCAAGCTGCCGCTGCTCTTCGTGTGCGAGGACAACGGCCTCGGCATCAGCGTGCGCTCGCCCGCGGGCTGGATCGAAGCGCGCCTGCGAGCGTTGCCGCACGTGCGCTACTTCAGCGCGGATGGCACCGATCCGGCGCGCGCCTACCGCGTCGCCGAGGAGGCGGTGCAGTATTGCCGGCGCAGCCGCTTGCCGGCCGTGCTACACCTCGGCTGCGTGCGCCTGCTGGGCCACGCCGGCAGCGACGTGGACTCGTCGTACCGCAGCTCGGGCGAGGTGGAAGACGCGATGACGCGCGATCCCGTGGCGGCGCTGGCGCGCTCGCTGCTCAGCGCGCGCATCCTCGATTCACACGCCGTGCTGAAGATGGACGACGAAGCAGCGGCGGAGGTGCGCACGGCAGCGGAATACGCCGTGACGCGACCGAAGTTGACGACGCGTGCGCAGGTGATGACGCCGCTGGCCCTACCCTTCGAGCGACCCGGCGCCAGTAACGACGACGCGCAGCCGGCGCCGAGCAGCGCGCAGCGGCTCACGCTGGCCCAGGGCATCAACCAGGCGCTCGGCAACGTGCTCACCGAGCACCCCGGTGCGCTCGTCTTCGGCGAAGACGTGGCCAAGAAGGGCGGCGTCTACGGCGTGACCAAGGGGCTGTTCGAGCGCTTCGGCCCCGCGCGCGTCTTCAACACCCTGCTCGACGAGCAGACCATCCTCGGCCTGGCGCTGGGCGCCAGCACCTTCGGCCTGCTGCCGATCCCCGAGATCCAGTACCTCGCTTACATCCACAACGCGGAGGACCAGCTGCGCGGCGAGGCCAGCACGATGCGCTTCTTTTCCAACGGCAGCTTCGACAACCCCATGGTCGTGCGCATCGCGGGCCTCGGCTACCAGAAGGGCGTCGGCGGGCACTTCCACAACGACAATTCGCTGGCGGTGCTGCGCGATCTGCCGGGCATCGTGCTGGGCGTTCCGGCCCGCGCGGACGACGCCGACGCGATGCTGCGCACGGCGGTCAAGCTCTGCGTCGACCGCCGCCGGGTGGTCGTGCTGGTCGAGCCCATCGCGCTCTACCACCGGCGCGACCTCTACGCCGACGGTGACGGCGAGTGGCTGGCCACACCGAACGGTGACGGCGCCGACGTCGAGCGCACGCGCGTGTACGGCGAGCAGGGTGAGCTCTTGATCGTCACCTACGGCAACGGCCTGCTGCTGTCGCTGCGCGCCGCCCGACGCGTCGAGCGCGAGCTCGGCCGCAAGGTGCGGGTGCTCGATCTGCGCTGGCTCGCGCCGTTGCCGGAAAAAGAGGTACTCGAGCGAGCGCTGGCCAGCGGCCGCGTGCTCGTGGTCGACGAATGCCGCCGCTCGGGCAACGTCGCCGAGGCGCTCATCACCGCGCTCAGCCTGGGCGGCTTCCGCGGCCCGCTGGGACGTGTGGCGTCGGCCGACAGCTTCATCCCGCTCGGCGACGCTGCCGAGCTCGTGCTGGTCAGCGAGCAAGAGATCTTCGACGCTGCCTGCGGGCTCCTGTCGAACGGCTAGTTTGTTTTTGGGGAACACGCCGTAACGGCGACGCCTGTCGCGATTCAAGTCGGGCTTCACCGAGCCGTGCAAAAACGGCATTGTTTGCTCCGCCGCCAGCGCTACTACGCTGCTCTTGCACGCTGGGGCAGCGCGAAGCGCCGGATTTCATTGCCGATGGCGAACACGGAACCGCGGCACGAAACCTGCTCCTGACGGGCGCATGTACCGCTGGCAACTGGGCTTCGAGGCGTTGCGAGCCGTCCGTCCGGGATTGTTGCTCGCCGTGCCGTTGCTCGTCGCTTGTGGGAGCACCCCCGACGAAAAATCCGCCGCCGAGCCCGAGGACACGGCCGCGAGTCTCCCTCACGAAGCCGAGCTCGCGCCGAGCTCCGCAGCAAGCGCCGGAGCAGGCGCACCATCTGCGCCGCCGCCTGAAGCTCCTCCGCTGCAGACCACGACGCTGGCTGACGACGAGGGACGGGGCGGCGCGACCGCGACGTCAGTGGACTCGACGGAAGCGGGCGGCGCCGGTGGCAGCGAGCCCGAGCCCGCAGCGATCGTCGAGGACGACGGGAGCTGCGAAGGACTGTCCGACGGCTCGTACTGCGGCAACGAGCTCGACACGCTGTATCACTGCCTGGCAGGCGTCGTCGCGGCCAAGACGACGTGTCCAGGAACCTGCGAGAACGATGCTTGCGACTCTGGCACCGGCGCGCAAAGCGGCAGCGGTCACGGCAAGGGCAAGTAGCTCACGGCACGAGCTTCTCTTTGCGGAGCTGCTTGTGAACGGCTTCGATCGTCTCCTGGAGGAGCTCGTCGGTGTCGTCGGGATCGCGCGTCTTGGTCAAACCCGACCAGACGAGCTTGCCCTTCTGGGCCTCGTAGATGTTCGTCTCGACGGCGACGATGGATGTCGTCCTGACGTCACCCTGGTCGTAATAGTACGGGGCGAGCCCGTAGTTCGGACCGTAGTAGCTACCGAAGGCGTAGTAGGAGCTCGGGTACGACGGCGGGATGTAGTCCACCTCCGTCTCCTTGCCGACGACGCGCATCATGATGATGCCGTCGATGCCCTGCTCGGCGACGACGCGGTCCACGTTGGCCTTGTCCTCGAGGCTCTCGCGATCGGGCAGCAGCGTGTAGCTCTTGAAGACCTGGGCGCCCCTGATCTCGCGCGCCATCTGGTCCTCGGCGTTGTGTCTAAATGTCTCGTTGGGCGAGGCAGCGATCACCAGGATCTTCTTGAAAGTCAGCTGAGTGGTCTCAGGCGCTTTCCAGGTCTCCTTCACCGTCGTGGAGCTCCCGCAGCCCAGGGGCGCCGTCGCGGCGAACACTCCAACCAGAACCAAGGTAGCGACTTTCATGGTCTGCTCGCGGCTCGAAGGGCTTTCGACCACCCGAAAATGGTCACGACTCGATAGTGCTGCAAGCGATGGGCCAGCGCGCCGTGTTAGGCTGATCCTCGCCATGAAGAGTGGGCACCACTTCATCACGCCATTCGCGCTCGCGACTTTGCTGGCCATCGCTTGCAGTGAAGGGAGCCAGGAGGACGACAGCGCCAGCGGCGGAAGCAGCGGCACCGCTGGAAGCAGCAACGGCAAGGGCGGGAGCTCGGGCTCGAGCGGATCGAGCAGTCGGGGCGGCGACGCCGGCGCCGGTGCGTCCAGCAACACCTCTGGCGGTCAGGGCAACGCCGGTGAGTCGAATGGCACGAGCGACGCCGGCCAGGGCGGAGCGCCAGGCAGCGCTGGCTCGAACGGCACGGGCGGCTCTCCGGGCGAAGCCGGAGCTCCCGGCCAGGGTAGCGGCGGCGCGAGCTCGGACCCGTGCGGCGGCTGCGACTCCGGTCAGACGTGCATCTATCAGGTCGGTGGTCCCGGCCCTTCGCAGGGGTACTTGTGCGCCGAGGAACCGCCTTGCGCGGCCCCCGCCGCCTGCGCCTGCATCACGGGCCAGGGCACGTGCTCGTTCGTGCCCGAGGACGGCATCTGCGTCTGCGACAACGGGCTCGACTAGTTCTGGTTCTCGAGCGACAGCGCGGCTCGCAACGCCGCGATCAGGGCCTCGTCTTCGCCCGGAAGCACCGTGCGCGCGTCGAGCAGCACCGCGCCGTCGGCGATGCGCGGCAGCACCGCGGGATCACCACGCCGGAGAGCGCGCGAGAGGCCCTCGGCGTCTTCCGTTCGAATCGAAAGGGCGCGCGAGCCGAGCGGTTCCTCGGGCAGCGTTCCGCCGCCGGCCGCCGCTGTAGTCTCGATCAGCGTGGTGCGCGCGGCGAGCTCACCCAGAGCGCGCTGCCAGCCCCGGATGCGCTCCTCGAGCGCCTCGGGTCGAGCGCGCAGCATGGCGTGCACCGGGATGCGCTCGCTCTGGCCACGCTGATACGCCTCGATCACGGGCTCGAGCGCGAGCAGGATCAGCTTGTCGACGCGCAGCGCGCGCGCCAGGGGATCGTCGCGCAGGCGAGAGACGAGCTCGCGCTTGCCCACGATGACGCCGCCCTGTGGGCCACCGAACAGCTTGTCGAGGCTGAAACACACGAGATCGGCGCCAGCCGTCAGGCAGCTCTGCACGCTAGGCTCGCCCTCGATGCCGGGCAACTCGCTGACCAGACCGCCGCCGAGATCCTTGACCAGCGGCACGCCGCGCTCGTGCGAAAGCTCACAGAGCTCGCGCAGACTCGGTCGCTCGGTGAAGCCAGAGATGCGGAAGTTGCTCGGGTGCACACGCAGCACACACGCCGTCGCCGCGTCGATGGCGGCGGCGTAGTCCCCTACCCTCGTGCGGTTGGTGGTCCCGACCTCACGCAGGCGAGCGCCCGAGCGCACGAGCACCTCCGGAATCCGGAAGCCACCGCCGATCTCGACCAGCTCACCGCGCGAGACGACGACCTCACGCCCCGCCGCCAGCGTGGAGAGCGCGAGCAGCACGGCCGCGGCGTTGTTGACCACCAGCAGTGCTGATTCGGCGCCGCTGATCTCGGCCAGCGCTGCCTCGATCGACGCCGCGCGGCGTGAGCGTGTCCCGAGCTCGAGATCGAGCTCGACGCTGGTGTAGCGCCAGGCGAGCTCGGTCAGGCGCGCCGCGCTCTCGGGCGGCAGCGGCGCGCGTCCGAGGTTGGTGTGCAGAACCACGCCCGTCGCGTTGATCACCGCTCGCAGCCTCGAAGCCCGACGCTGTTCGGCGCGCCCGGCGACCAGCTTCAGCGCCTCCTCGGCGCCGATCGCCGCGCCACCGGCACGCACGAACTCGCGTTGTTCGGCGAGAACTTCGCGCACGAGCCCCACCACCGCGCGCCGCCCGAGGAGCTCGCGCGCCGGAGCGAGCTCGGGCGCGTCAGCCAGGAGATCGACTCGCGGCAGCCGCTTCACGGCCCTGGCTCAGTCACAGGTGGCGCCGACCGCGGCCGCCGACTTCTTGAACGTGTCGAGCGACTGTGTGCAGCCGATCTCCGGCATCTTCTCGAAGTTGTCGCAGTTGGCGAGCGCGGTCTTGTCGCCGCCCGACTTCTGGATGATCGCCTTGCAGCACGCCGCTGCTTTCGAGCACACGCCGCCACCGGAGCTGGTCGTCGTGCTCGTGCTGGTACCGCCGGTCGTGCCGCTGGCAGCCTTGGCCGCCTCTTGCTGCAGCTCTTCCGCCGCTTCGGAGAAGACGTAGTAGACGGCGCCGGCGCCGATCGCGCCGAAGAGCAAGAGTCCGCCGCAGCCGAGACCGAGCCAGAGACCGAGGTTGCTCTTCTTCTGGGCTACCGGGGCGCCGAACTGACCCGGAGCGCCACCGGGTGGACCGTAACCCGGAGGTTGGCCGAAGCTGCCTTGCGGTGGTGCGCCCTGAGGCGGTGCGCCGAAGCCACCAGGCGGTGCGCCAGGTGGAGGACCAAAACCACCGGGCGGCGCGCCCGGAGGAGGACCAAACCCACCAGGAGGAGGTGCGCCACCGGGAGGGCCCCAGCCGCCGCCGGGAGGAGCTCCGCCGGGAGGTGGTGCGCCGCCAGGCGGACCCCAGCCGCCGGGAGGAGCTCCGCCGGGAGGTGGTGCGCCACCGGGAGGACCCCAGCCGCCGGGAGGAGCTCCGCCAGGCGGGCCGTAGCCACCAGGGGGACCGTAACCTCCGCCGCCAAATCCGCCGGGACCTTGCTGGGACATTCGCTGATTCTCCGGCCTTCAGCCGCTATCACGCGCCTCGGCCGGTGAGCAAACCCTTTCGCCCGCTTTGACGAGCCGGAGCCTCGGTCTACGGTTCGGGCATGCGTTTTCGAGCCTTCGCGCTGACTGCCGCGCTGGCGCTGGCCTTCGCCGCAAAACCGGGATCGACGGAGCCCGCAAAGCCGGGCGCTGCGGATGCCAAGGCGCCGGCACTGCGCTTCGATCTGCCGTTCGAGAAGTACACCCTCGACAACGGTCTGACCGTCATCCTGCATCGCGATCCCTCGCTGCCGCTCTGCGCCGTCAACCTCTGGTACCACGTTGGGCCCGCCAACGAGCCTCCGGGGCGCAGCGGCTTCGCGCACCTGTTCGAACATCTGATGTTCGAGGGCTCAAGAAACGTCGGTGATCAGTTCGACCAGCTGCTCGAGTCGGTCGGTGCCACGAACGTCAACGGCACGACCAGCTGGGATCGCACGAACTACTTCGAGACGGTGCCGCGTGAGCAGCTCGAGCTCGTGCTCTGGATCGAGAGCGATCGCATGGCCTTCATGCTGGAAGGCCTCGATCAGGAGCGGCTCGACGTGCAGCGCGACGTGGTCAAGAACGAGCGTCGCCAGAGCTACGAGAACGCGCCGTACGGCCCGAGCGCGCTGGTGCTGTCGGACGCGTTGTTTCCCAAGGGTCACCCGTACCACGGAGCGATCATCGGCTCGATGGAGGACCTCAGCGCCGCGACGCTCGGCGACGTGAAGCAGTTCTTCAAGACCTACTACGTGCCGAGCAACGCCACGCTGGCCATCGCCGGCGACTTCGAGGTCGACGTGGCCAAGCGCCAGATCGAGAAGTACTTCGCCACGCTTCCTTCCGCTCCCAGGCCGCCCCGACCGAGCAAGACCACGCCGCCCCTGAGCGCAGCGCAGCGCATCGTCGTCGACGAGCCGGTCTCGCTGGCCAAGGTCTCGATGGGCTGGATCACGCCGCCGGCGTACACGCGCGACGACGTCGTGCTCGACATCGTCACTTCGGTGCTCGGCATCGGCAAGAGCTCGCGCCTGTACCAGAAGCTCGTCGTGCAGCAGCAGCTCGCCGCTGACGTCGAGGCCTCGCTGGACTCGAACGCGCTGGCCAGCAACGAGTCGATCGGCGCCACCGTGGCTAGCGGCAAGAGCGTCGAAGAGGTGGAGAAGGCACTCGACGCCGTGGTGGCCGAGCTCGCCAAGCAGGGTCCCACGCCAGCGGAGCTCGCGCGCGCCAAGCGCCGTATTCAGGTCGACACGCTGGGCAACCTCGAGCTCCTGAACGACGGCGGCGGCGAGTCGGGTCGCTCGGGGATGCTCCAGCGCTTCGATCACTACCTCGGCGATCCCGGCTACCTGCCCAAGTACCTGGCCCAGATCGAATCCGTCACGGCCGACGAGGTGAAGCGCGCGGTCAGCCAGCACCTCAAGCCCGAGGCGCGCGTCGTCGTGATCACCCGCCCGAAGCAGAAAGCCCAGCCATGAACGCACGCAGCCTCACTCTCACGGGCCTGTGCCTGCTCGTCGCCGCTTGCGGCAACCCGGTGCGCGTCTACCGCTCCAAACCTCCTGCCGCACCGGCCGCGAGTGCAGCCAAGCCCGATCCCGAAGCCTGGCGCGCGCAGATGCCCGGTCCGGGGAAACCCGCCGAGCTGGCCTTCCCCACACCCGAGCTCGTCACGCTGCCGAACGGCCTGAAGCTCTACATCGTGCCGCGACCGGCGCCCGTGGTCACCGCCTCGCTGGTCGTCCGCCACGGTGCGTCCTCGGTCCCGGCCGGCAAGAGCGGGCTGGCCGCCCTCACCGCGCGCATGCTCACCGAGGGCACCAAGAAGCGCAGCAGCCTGGAGCTCACCGAGGCGGTCGAGAACCTGGGCTCGTCGCTGGGCTCGGACGCCGGCCGCGACGAGTCGAGCGTGTCTCTCGGCGCGCTCAACACGGACATCGATCAGGCGCTCGGCCTGCTCTCCGAGGTCGTGCAGACGCCCGCCTTCAACGCCAAGGAGTTCACGCGCGTTCGCAGCGAGTGGCTCGACAGCCTGGCGAGCGAACGACAGAACCCCCAGCGCCTCGCCTCGATGGTCGGTCTGCGTCTGCTCAACGGCGCCGTGCACGGCGCTCCCGTGCGCGGCAGCGTCAAGGACGTCACGGCCCTCACCGTGCGCGACCTGCAAGACTTCCACCGCCGCGCCTACACACCGAAGAACGCCGCCCTGATCGTGGTCGGCGAGATCGATCGCGCCGCTCTACAGGCCAGCGTGGAGCGGCACTTCGGGCGCTGGCGCGGCGCCGAGCCGAGCGCCGCCTTGCCCTTCTCGCCCGGCGAGCCGCCGAGCAAGCTCAGGGTCGTGATGGTCGATCGGCCAGGCGCGGTTCAGAGCGCCTTGTTCGCGGTCCAGCCCTTCCCCAAGCGCTCCGACGGCGGTTACGAGACGCGCGAGGTGCTGGGCAAGGTGGTGGGAGGCCTTTTCACCTCCCGCATCAATTTGAACCTGCGCGAGAAACACGCCTATACCTACGGCGCCTTCGGTCAGGCCCTCTCGACGCAGGCCTGGGGAGCGTTCTTCGTCAGCACCAGCGTCCGTTCGGACGCCACGGCCGCGGCCCTGGGCGAGATCGTCGCCGAGCTCGAGAAGGCGCGCGACCCCGCCCGTGGCGCACCGATCAAGACCGACGAGGTCCAGCGCGGAAAAGCCGACCTGATCCACTCGCTGGGCGCTTCGCTCGAGCACACCAGCCGGGTGGCGGGCGCTGTCAGCGAGATCTACGTGGACGGGCTGCCTGCGGATTACTACGCGCGCTACCCGACCACGCTGGCGGCCATCGACGAGAAGGCCGTGGCTCAGGCCGCCCAGGCGCTGCAGCCGGGCCACATGATCGCGGTCATCGTCGGTGACAGGGCGCAGATCGAGAAACAGCTCACCAGCCGCGGCTGGACCGTCGAGACCGCCACCGCCGACCTGACCGACTAGCGGCGCTTACGCTCGATCGGGAGATCTTCGAGGTTCACGGTCGGCGCGGGTGCGGGCTTGGGCTCGTCCTTGGCCTTGGCGCGCTCGGCGGCCGCGGGGTCGACCGTCGGCGCCGAAGGAATGAGCGCAGGGCTCGGCGTGGTAGCGGCTCCCACCACGAGCGCCACCACTCCGCCCAGCACGAAAGCGGCGAGGGCGGCGCCGCCCCAGACGAGGTAGGGCCGCGGAGGCTTGCTCGACATCCTCGCAAAGGCGCGCTGGCTCTCCAGGATCTCGCGGCGCATCGCTTCGACCTTGCGCCGATCGCGGATGACGACGGTGGCCTCGCCGCGCGAGCGCGGCCGGTGGCTCCGCTTGGCCTCTCCGGGCGGCTTGTCCGAAATGACGACCGAGCGCTTTTCGTCCTCCACCTGAGCGGCGGCCGGCGGCGCATGGGCCAGGGTCTGTTGCGCGATGATCACATCGTCGCCGAGCTCTTCGAGCTCTTCCTCGCCGGGGGCGTGGTTCGGTGGGACGAGGCTCACGGGGGCTGACTTTATACCCGCAGCTCGCTTCCAGCGCAAAACCTGGCTGACGTCGCCCGTCTCTGCAAAGCAGAGCGGACGCACACACGACCGTCGGGCCTGGAATCCACGACGCGACGCGCGGCCCCGTGATACCCTTTCCACTCCCGTGGCAGCGGACGCGCCGATTCTAGTTGTCGACGACGACGCGGTGAGCCGGCACGTGCTGGCTCAAACGCTCGCCTCCGCCGGCATGCCCGCGGTCCTGGTCGGCAGCGGCCTCGAGGCGCTGGAGTATCTGGCCAAGGCGCCGCCACCGAGCGCGGTGCTGCTCGATCTGGTCATGCCCGAGCCCGATGGCTTCGCGGTGCTGCGCTTTCTGCGCAATCATCCGCGACTGGCCGAACTTCCGGTCGTGGTCTTGACGGCGCTCGATTCTGACGAAGACATCGAACGCATGTTCGCGCGAGGCGCCGACGACTACGTGCACAAGCCGTTTCGGCCGGCCGAGCTCGTGGCGCGCCTGCGCGTGCAGACCCGGGTGCGCGAGTACGTCGATCAGCTGAGCCGCCGGGAGCGCGACCAGCAAACCGTGCTCGAGCTGACGCAGACGCTGGCCTCCACGCTCGACATCCGCGACATCCTCTTCACGGTCGTGCAGCGGGTGGCGGAGATTGCTCGCGTCGATCGCTGCAGCATCGTGCTCTTCTCCGAGGCCGGCGACGTCGGCTACGTGCTCGCTACCAGCGACGACGAGCAGCTGCGCGACCTGCCCATCGATCTGGCGAAGTACCCCGAGATCCGCCAGGTGCTCTCCACGGGGCAGACGCTCGTGATCAAGAACGCTGCCGAGAGCCCGCTGCTCGACGTCGTGCGCCAGAAGGAAGGCGCGCCGGCCTTCTCCTCGCTGGCGCTGATGCCCATCTTGCACGACCAGGGCCCGATGGGCGTCTTGTTCTTGCGTTCGAAGGCGCTCGCCCTGCTCGGGGATCACGAGCTCAGCCTGGTCACCACCGTGGCCAACGCCACCGCGATCGCGCTGCGCAACGCCCGCATTTTGCAGGAGCTCCGCGCCGAAACCCAGGAGAGCGCCACGGCCAGGGTCGAGGCGGAGCGCCGGGTGAAGCTGTTCCAGCGCTACGCCGATTTCTTCGAGAGCGCCGCCGACGGCATGGTGGTGATCGACCGCACCGGCAAGGTCCTGTTCGCCAACCCCCGCGCCCGCGAGATCACCGGCCTGTCCGAGGCCGAGTTCGTCAAGCGGCGCTTCGAGGGCATGTTCAGCGACAACGAGCGCGAGCGCGCCATCCGTCTCTTGCGCGGCTTTCAGGCCGGCGTGTACCCGCGCGGCGTCGACATCGACCTCAGGACCAAGGCCGGCGACGCGCTGGTGGCCAACGTCAGCTTTTCCTCCGTCTTGCACGAAGACAACGCCGTGCTGTTCACCTTCCGCGACGTGACGCTGGAGCGGCGTATCGCGATCGAGCTGAAGCAGACCAAGGAATTCTTGGAGTGCGTCATCGACAGCTCCGTCGACGGCATCGTCTCGGCCGACCTGCGCGGCACGGTGATGATCTTCAATCGCGCTGCGGCGCGCATCTTCGGCTACCCACCCGAAGACG
>DATLIL010001170.1:0-5097 GCA_035539475.1 Polyangiaceae bacterium | reverse complement strand
TTCCAACCCTCTACCTCGTCACTTTCGGCTCGGAGTACCAGACGACCATGCTCCACCCGGTACACGCCGTCGATCGACTCACGGCGATCGATCGTTCCTAGCAAGCTCGCTTCGCCGACCGCTAACCGCCGGTAGATCACGATGCGCGCGGCGCGAGCGCTTCCGCGGTCGTCAGCACCAGACAGAGCCAGAGCGCGATAGCCAGGCCCAGGTGGACGAGCTGCATCCAGGCGGGAGCGGCGAGCACCACGTTGAGCAGGCCCACGGCGAGCTCGATGCCGACGGCGATGACGACCCAGCGCGCGAAGCGCTGCGCGCTGGGGCTGCTCGTCTGGACGAGACGCGGCACGACGCTGGCGACGGTGAGCCCGAAGGCGACGGCGAGCAGGGGGTGCACGATGCGGAGCTGCTCCAGGAAGTGGGAGCCGCTCAGCGCGAGGCCGCTCGACTTGATCGGGTAGAGGGTGTCACCGAGGGCGGTGACGGCGCCCATGGCTGCCACGACGACGAACGCAGCGAGGCACGCGAACAGCGGCCAGCGCCTGGCCGCGGAGCTTACGTTCGGGCGGGTTTCGCTGGCCCACTCGGCTGCCAGCGCGAAGCCGGCGGAGCGGCCGCAGGTGCTCACGAGGTGCGCCGGCATGACCATGGCGCGGGCTGCGGAGGCGTTCTGGCCGACCAGGGCGCCGAGCACGAGCCAGGCACCGATCGCCGCGTCGACGAGCGTGAAGGCGAGGCCCACGAGCATGGCCCGAGCGGCGCGGTGACCGCGCGGGAGCTTGCGGCGCAGCGCCACGGCGTAGGCGACGGCGGCGACGAGAACGAGGCCGGACGTCAGGCGATGGCCGTATTCGAGCGCGGTGTGGAAGGTCCTGGGCATGAGCACGAGCTCGCCCTGACACGTTGGCCAGTGCTGGCCGCAGCCGGCGCCCGAGCCCGTGACGCGAACCAGCGCGCCGAAGAGGAGGACGAAGACGGTGTAGCCGAGCAGCGCAAATCCCCACCCGGGCAGGCGCCGGTTCGGCGCCGGAAGGACGCTCCCGGACAGAGCGCTCGCTGGCAGGGCATCGGCCATCGGCGCCCGGTTTGCCACGGACCGCGCGGCTCGTCGAGACGGCCGCCAAATCGGCCTTGATCTAAATAATAAACAAAGTTAATAAAATGGTCTGAAGGAGCCATGGCATGAGCGACAGCTTTTTCTCGGGCATCGAGCGCATCCAGTACGAGGGACCGGGCAGCGACAAGCCCCTGGCGTTTCGCTACTACGACAGGGACAAGCTGGTGCTGGGCAAGCGCATGGAGGACCAGCTGCGCTGCGCCGTTTGCTACTGGCACACCTTCGCCTGGCCCGGCAGCGACATCTTCGGCGCGGGCACGTTCGACAGGCCCTGGTTCAAGGTCAAGAGCCCGATCGAAGCGGCGGAGCTCAAGCTCAAGGTCGCCTTCGAGTTCTTCGAGAAGCTCGGCGTCCCGTACTTCACCTTCCACGATCGCGACATCGCGCCGGAGGGCACCACGCTCAAGGAGACCAACGCGCTGCTCGATCGCATCATCGGCCTGGCCGAAGGCGAGATGCAGCGCACGGGCGTGAAGCTGCTCTGGGGTACGGCTAACCTCTTCAGCCACCCGCGCTACATGGCCGGCGCCGCCACCAACCCCGATCCGGAGGTCTTTGCCTACGCCGCGGCGCAGGTGAAGAACATCCTCGAAATCACCCATCGTCTGGGCGGCGCCAACTACGTGCTCTGGGGCGGACGCGAGGGCTACGAGACACTGCTCAACACCGACATGAGGCGCGAGGCCGACCAGCTCGCGCGCTTCCTCACGCTGGTGGCCGAGCACAAGCAGAAGATCGGCTTCAAGGGCACGCTCCTGATCGAGCCCAAACCCAAGGAGCCGACCAAGCACCAGTACGACTTCGACACGGCCACCGTCTACGCGTTCTTGCAGCGCTACCAGCTCGAGAACGAGTACCGCGTCAACATCGAGGCCAACCACGCCATCCTGAGCGGGCACAGCTTCCAGCACGAGGTCGCTTACGCCCTCGGGAACGGCGTGTTCGGCAGCATCGACATGAACCGGGGAGACTCACTGCTCGGCTGGGACACCGATCAGTTCCCCAACGACGTCAGCGAGATAGCGCTCGTGCTCTTCACGATCATGCGCGGCGGCGGCATGGGCAGCGGCGGCATGAACTTCGACGCCAAGCTGCGGCGGCAGAGCATCGACCCCGAAGACCTGTTTCATGCTCATATCGGCGGGATGGACACCCTGGCCCGGGCCCTGCTCGTCGCCGAAAAGATGATCCAGGACGGCAAGCTCGCGCAGCACGTGGACCAGCGCTACTCGGGCTGGAAGGGTGACCTCGGCGAGCAGATCTTGGGAGGCAAGCTGAGCCTGGACGAGATCACGACGCTCGTGCACGACAAGGGCCTCGAGCCCAAGCCGCGCTCCGGCCGGCAGGAGTACCTCGAGAACCTGATCAACAAGTACCTCTGACGCGGACTGCTGCAGAGGCGCACCATTCTGCCAGCGTCGCAGAATGGTGGTGAGCCTCGACGGATCGGGAAAACTGGGAGCGTTTTCTGGCTGGTGGTCGAATGTTCCGCCGAGTTTGAGCGGGTCAGGCGACACATACAGTGAAACGTGTGCCTTCAAAGCTGCACGAAGGCACAGTGAGGTCGGACACTGACCCAACGCTCGAGGTACATCATGAGGTCCACTCAGCCCGCCCTGCTCTCCGCTTCCGTTCTTCTTGTCCTGGCCTGTGGTTCAGCGGAACCGGCTCCAGAGCCCGGCATCGGCGCGGGGGCCATGGGCGCAACTGGTTCCGGCGCGACCGGTTCCGGTGGCACGATCGTCGTGGGCAGCGGGGGCAGCGGCATCGTCATCCCCCCGGGCGGCGGGAGCGGAGGCGTCGTCAACAACGGGCCCTGGATGCTGCCCGCGGGTTTCACCCCGGCCACGAAGGGTGGCTGGCAGCTCGGCGAAGAGATCACGGCCGACTCGGCGCCGATGGGCGGCTCCGGCGGCGGCGGCGGAACCGGTGGCAGCGGCGGAGCCAGCGGCTCGAGCGGAGCTGGCGGTGCGACCGGCGCGAGTGGCTCGGCTGGCTCGGCAGGGTCGGGTGGCTCTGGCGAAAACGGGACTGGTTGCGGAGCCCTGATCGGCATCGTCCGCGACTTCAACGGCAAGGACGCCGACATGATGCCGCATCCCGACTTCCAGGCCTTCGACGGCGATCCCGAGACCAAGGGCATGGTTGGCACGACGCTGGGCGCCGACCTCAAGCCCACGTACACGGGTATTTGTCAGACGGGCGGAGAGGCCGTGACGGACCAGTGCCCCGAGGGCCAACAGACGACGACCGAGGCCGCGTTCAACCAGTGGTACCGTGGCGACCCCACGGTCAACAAAGCCTATATCCTGCGCCTGGCGTTCGAGCCCGACGGCACCGGCATCTTCACCTTCGACAGCAACATGTTCTTCCCGCTCGACAACACCGGGCTCGGCAACACCGAGGGCGAGCAGCACAACTTCGGTTTCACCACCGAGGTGCACACCGAGTTCAAGTACAACGGTGGTGAGATCTTCACCTTCACCGGCGACGACGATCTGTGGGTGTTCATCAACAAGAAGCTCGCCATCGACCTCGGCGGCTTGCACCCGGCAGCCACCGCGACGATCAACCTCGACATGCTGGCGGGCGAGTTCGGTATCACACCGGGTAACTTCTACACGCTCGACCTGTTCCACGCGGAGCGCTCGCCTTCGGCGTCGAATTTCCGCGTCGATACCAGCCTCGACTTCGTCAACTGCGGCTATTTCGTGCCGGACGTGCCCAAATAGCCGTGTAAAGTGGCCGGGATGCACTCCTGGCCCGGCACTGAAGAAGCCCCCGGCGTCGTCCGTTGTCACGAGCACGGCCTCGAGGCCGTCCGCGCCATCAACGCGCACGGCTCGCTGCTCGTCTTTTGCCACGGCGCCCAGCTCGTGGACTACACGCCCGAGGGTAGGGCGCCGGTGCTGTGGCTCAGCCGGCAGAGCCGCTTCGAGAACGGCGTGGCGATCCGCGGCGGCGTACCCATCTGCTTTCCCTGGTTCGGGGCGCACGCCAGTGACCCCAAGAAGCCCGCTCACGGCTTCGCTCGCACGCGTCCGTTCCGCTACCTGGGCTCGAGCCTGACGCTGGGAACGACGAAGGTGTCGTTCGAGCTCGTGGCCGACGAAGCGACGCGAGCGCTCTGGCCTTTCGAGTTTCGCGCCTGCCTGCACGCCGTGCTGGGGCCGGAGCTCGTCGTGGAGTTCGAGGTCGAGAACCGCGATCAGCGCGAGCTCGACTTCGAGGAAGCCCTGCACACGTACTTCAGCGTCGGCAACATCGGGCAGGTGGCGCTCGAGGGGCTGGAGGGCGCGGGCTACGCCGACAAGGTGGCGGGGATGAGCGCCTTGCAGCGCGAGTCGCGCCTGACGTTCACTTCCGAGACTGACCGCGTCTACCAGAGCTCCGCGCCCTGCCGCATCGTGGACGGCGCCCGGGGCAGGGAGATCGTCGTCGACAAGAGCGGTTCGGCCACGACCGTGGTCTGGAATCCGTGGATCGAGAAGGCCCGGCGCATGAGCGACTTCGGCGACGACGAGTACACCGCCATGCTCTGCGTCGAGAGCGCCAACACCGGCGACGCGCGTGTACGGCTCGCACCCGGCGAGAAGCACACGCTGCGGGTGACGATCAGTTCTCGATAATTTGACGGACGCGCCAGAGCAGCTCGTTGGCGCCGATCGGCTTGCGGATCAGGCCCCTGGCGCCGCTGACGAGATCCGGGCGTGGCTGAACGCCGGTGAACATGGCGACGCGCACGGCGGGATCGCGCTCCAGCATGCGAGCGAGGACCTCGTGACCGGCGATGCCCGGCATGGACTCGTCGAGCAGGATGAGATCGATGCTCGAGCGCTGGGCTTCGAACATGGACAGCCCCTGGCTGCCGTCACTGGCCTCGAGAATGCGATAGCCGGCAGCGCTCAGGACCCGAGCGGTGACGCTGCGCACCACCGGATCGTCGTCGACCAGCAGTACCACTTCGCTGCCGCCGGGGC
>DATLIL010001169.1:0-10763 GCA_035539475.1 Polyangiaceae bacterium | reverse complement strand
GGCCGTCCGTGACCACGACCTCGCCCGGCTCGAGACCAGAGCTGAGAAGCGCCATGCTCGCTGTGACGCGGCTGACCACCACCCGGCGCAGCCGAGCCCGATTCCCCTGGTCGATCACGAACGAATACGTTCCGTCTTGTCCCTCTTGGACCGCCGCCTCGGGAGCGACCATGATCTGCTCGTCAATTCCCAGCACGAGCTCCACGTCGACTGAAGCCCCCGGCCAGAGCTCCATGCCCTCATTGGTGAAGGAGGCCTTCAACGTCAGCGTACCGGTTGCCACGTCGACCGTACTCTCGAGGAACGTCACCGGCCCCTCGATGCTCTTCGCTCCCTTGCCATGCGGCGTGACTCGGACCCCGAGGACTTTCTCGGCCAGCCGCTGGCGAATCTGGGGCAGGTATTCCTGAGGAACTGCGAACTTCACGAACACTGGCGACAGGCTGCGGATCACGACTAGGGGCTCGGGCTCGCCCACCCGCACCACGTTGCCGGCGTGCACGAGCACGCTACCCGTCCGACCGTCCAACGGCGACTTGATGCGTGCAAACGCGACGTTAAGGCTGGCGCTACGGATCTGCGCTTCGCTCACCTTGACGTTCGCGGTAGTCGCATCGGCTTCGGCGCGCGTTCTCACCACCTCCTGCTCGCTCATCAGCCCCTCATGTTGCAGCTTCACCGCTCGCTCCGCCTCCGTTCGCGCCTGATTCGCGAGCGCCCGGTTCTTGGTGAGCTCGGCTTGGACCACGGCCAGGGACGCCTGGTACGGCCGAGTGTCCACCGTGAACAGCAGGTCCCCCTTCTTGACGAAGTCGCCTTCCTTGAAATGCACCTCAGTGACGAGGCCGGTCACCTGGGGCACGATGTCGACAGCGCTGCTCGCCTCCACGGTGCCGAGCGCACCGACCAGCACGGGCACGTCGCGCCTCTCCACCTTGGCCACCGTGACGGGCACGGCGCTGCGCGCAGCCGGCTTCGCCTCAGCCCCACCTTCGCAGCCGCTGGTCCCGGCGACGAGCCACAGCGGCAAGAGCAATAGTACCCACACGGTTCGGGTCACGCGCCTGACTAGCTTCACCGCCCATGGGTACCCTGGCGACCTTTCACGCCTGTTACCGGATTGTGTACCTATGTGTAGGCCGGCGGGCAGAACCGGAAGTGTGGGGTACGCTCGGTCCCATGGAACGCATTCGACTGCATGTCTTGCTGGTCGAAGACGATGCGAAGCTGGCGCGGCTGACCCGCGACTATCTGGAGCAGCACGAGCTCGAGGTGACGCTCGTCGGTGATGGCCCGAGCGCGATCCGAGAGGGTACCCGCGAGTCCCTGGACGTCGTGGTCCTCGACCTGATGCTGCCGGGCTGCGATGGGTTCGAAGTCTGCCGGGCCATTCGCCAGGTCTCGCACGTTCCGATCATCGCCGTAACGGCACGTGTCGAGGTCGAGGACCGCGTGCTCGGGCTGGAGCTCGGGGCGGACGACTACGTGGTCAAGCCGTTCGCCGCACGCGAGCTCCTGGCGCGGATCCACGCCGTCACCCGTCGCGCTCGCGGGGAGTCGGGGCCGCAGGCGCGCGACATCCGCGTGGGCAAGCTCGCGATCAATCTGGCCAGCTTGACCGCGAGCTTCGACGGGCAGCTCTTGAACCTCACCTCCTACGAGTTCTCCCTCTTGCGCGTGCTGGCCGAGAACGCGGGGCGCGTGCTGGGTCGCGAGCGCCTGCTCGAGCTCGCCAAGGGCAACGCTGACGAGGCGTTCGACCGATCGATCGACGTGCGCATCTCGCGCCTGCGACAAAAGCTCGGAGACGACCCACGCCACCCGACGTTCCTGAAAACCGTGCGAGGTTCGGGCTACATGCTGGCGCCGGGGGAATCGTGAGCCGCAAGCGTGTGCTCACCAAGCGCCTGCTCTGGCGCGTCTACTCCTACGGGATCCTCATGCTCGCGCTCTCGGGCGCCGCGAGCTTCGTGGTGGGGACGTACGTCATCACACCAGCGGTCGAGGTCCCGACCCGCCCCAGCACGGCATGGATCGCCTGGCACCTGCTCTCTCGAGCAGAGCGCACCGAGGACCTGAGTTCGGACCTACTGGATCTGAAGTCGCGCTCTCGAATCGAGATGTCACTGTTCGACGCAAGCGGTCGACTGATGGCTTCGAACGCAGCCGCGCCGCCACCCCCTCTGTCCGCCGTTGAAGTCGCCAAATTGAAGCGCGAAGTGACGCAGTTCTCGAAACACGCCGGCGTGGTGGCAAGCCTACGCCCCAACGGGGAGGTACGGAGCTACGCGCGTGTCAGCTATCCGGTAGCCGATCTACCCGTCGGAACCGCCGCCGCGCAGATCGGTGCTGCCCTCGCCGTGCTCGGCTTGCTCTCCATCCCCCTGGCGCGCTCGATCACGGCTCGCGTAGAGCAGCTGACTCGGGCGACCCGTGCCTTCGGAGCGGGGGACCTCTCGGTCCGCGTGCACAGTACCCGCGACGACGAAATAGGCGACCTCACACGCGCGTTCGATGACATGGCCGAGCGCATCGTGCAGCTGCGTCGCTCCGAGAAGGAGCTTCTGGCCAACGTTTCCCACGAGCTCAGAACTCCACTTGCACGCATTCGCATGGCGCTCGACTTGGTCAGAGACGGCGACACCAAACGAGCAGCCAACTACATGGTGGACATCGAGGACGACATGGAAGAGCTCGAACAGCTCCTGGACGACGTGATGACCACCGCACGTCTCGACCTGGCACGAGGTACCGGTGGCGACTCGCAAACCCCACTCCGCCGCCAGCGGCTCGAAGCTCGCCAGCTGCTCGATGCGGCCTTCATGCGCTTCGCTCGACGTTTCCCTGAGCGCGCGCTGGTGTGCAAGTTCGAAAGCGGATTGCCCTGCATCGACGCCGACCCGGTGCTCTTGCGACGCGCGCTGGACAACCTGCTCGACAACGCAGTCAAGTTCTCCAACGCCGATCAATCCATCGAGCTCATCGCGCGTTCCAGCACTGATGGTGGTGGATTGCTGGTCGAGGTGCGCGACCAGGGGATGGGCATCCTTCCCGCAGATCTCGAGCGCGTCTTCGATCCGTTCTTCAGGAGCGAGCGGAGCCGAGCGCGTGCAACGGGTGGCGTAGGCCTGGGCCTCGCTCTCGCCAAGCGCATCCTCGAGGCGCACGAAGGTGACATTCTTGTGGATTGCAACGCCGAGACGGGGACCACGTTTCGAGTAACCGTACCGGCAGCGCATCCCGAAGCTGCCTGACTCGAGCAGTGATGAGCATCATCGCCTGGACGTGTACGAGCTGGCCAAGCGGTCCCGTTGATCGCTTGCCGGTCCTCACCTTCATCCAGGGCAGTGCGTTCGTTGGCGGGGACAAGGCACTCGATCGTGCTCCGTACTTCAAACGTCGAGGAGGAGGCGTTTTTCATCCGTGGGGCTTAGTACAATGAAGGGAGTGTCCCCACGCACGGATATGTCTCTACGCATTCTCGTGGTTGAGGACCAAGACGACGCGCGAGAGATGCTCCGCGAGCTACTCGAAATGATGGGCGCGACGGTACTGGTAGCGTCCAGCGTCTCCGAAGCGCTGGTCCAGATTGATGAGGTGCCGGATGTGGTTCTGTCCGACATCGGAATGCCCGACGCCGACGGAACCGAGCTCGCCCGACGCCTACAGAGCCACCCGAACCGAACCAGGATGCGGCTCGTCGCGATGACGGGTTACGTCGGCACTGTGGCCCAAGATGAATTGATTGCAGCTGGCTTCGACGAGGTCTTTAGCAAGCCGTTGACGCCGGAGATGCTGGAAGCGCTCGTCCGGCGCGAGAGCGGGCGGGCTCGATTCCCCTCCAGCTAGCTACCCCGGCGCCGGTGCCGGTTCCTCGCACGACGCAGCGGGAGCCGTCGCTTCCTCCTCGACTCGCCCGCTGACGGGAAGCTCCACCGTGAACTTCGAGCCCTTGCCTGGACGACTTGTGACGGCGATCCGCCCTCCGTGTGCCTCGACGATCCGTCGCGCAACGAACAGGCCTAGCCCCACGCCGGCGATCGCCTCACTGGAGCGGCCAGCGCGGCGAAATGGGTCGAAGACGTGGTCGATATCCTCGGGCATGATCCCCAGCCCCTCGTCCGCAACAGACAGGCTCACCGAGCCATCTTCACGGCGGAGCGACGCAAGGATTCTTCCGCCCCTTGGCGAATACTTGATCGCGTTGCTGACCAGGTTATTGAGCACCTGTTCGATCCGCGCCGGGTCGCACGTCAGCCGCAAAGGTTGGTCGGGAACCTCAATGACAAACTCGTGCGAGGGGGCCGTAGGCTCGAAGAGCTCCATGCTCGCGCGAACTACGTCCCGCGCGTCACACTCCTCGAGCTGCAGCTCCAAGTTTCCGGACTCGATGCGAGCCGCGTCCAGAAAGTCGAAGACCATTCGCTCGAGCCGATCGACTTGCCGCTGAACGCGGGCGAAGGCTTGCCTCACGCGGTCCTCGGAGGGAAGCGGTCGATTGGGGGAGATCGTCGCGCTCGACATCTTCAGCGCCGACAGCGGCGTGCGAAGGTCGTGTGCGACGCCAGCGAGAAAGGTCAGTTGCTGCTCCCGCTGGCGCTCGATGGTCGAGGCCATGTCGTTGAAGCCTCGCGCGAGCGCGCGGAATTCGGCGGCTCCCTCCTCTCGGACTCGTACGCCACGTTCACCGCGCGTGAAGTGCCCCATCTGTTCCACGATCGCGAAGACCGGTGCGAACGCGCTTCGCCTCAGCCACACCAGGATCGCACCAGCACCCACGAGCAGGAGGAGTCCGGCTCCAAGGGCAACGAAGTTCGCGAGCTGATCGAGCGAAGCCGCCCGACGAGCTGCCTCCTTCGCCTGCTCCATGTTGAGGGTGACGAGCGCTTCGAGAGCGCCGTAGGCGGCCTCTTGGCGGGTCGCCAGCTCCGGCCCCCCTAGCCGTGCGGTAGCGAGGAACTCGGCCACCCGCGCCTCGGCGTCCTCAAGTGCTCGCGCTTCCTCAGGCGTGGTCACGACCTTGCGAGAGTCGGCCAATCGTCGACGGAGGTCCGTTTCGATGTCACGCTTTACGAGAGGGTCCGTTGCCCTCTCGTGCAAGAGCAGGTCGAGCTCTGCTTCTTCTGCCAGTCGAACGCCCTCGGTCGACGATGCAGCCGCCACGGTCGTCGCATGCAGGAACGTCGTGGTAGCTACCAGTGCGCCGGCGATGCACATGCTGACGACAACAATCAGGGCTGTCAGCCAGGTGATCTTGGATCGGAGGCTTGCTCCTCGATTGGTCATCCGTCACTTCCAGAAAACCCGAGCGATGCATGCACCGTGCCGACGACCACTCATTCGCCAGGCTAAAAGACCACTCTGAGGGTCCCGCCAGGGCCTCCGCGCTCGAGCACCGGAGCGAACGAGACGCGACTGTTCCGCACCAACACCGTGGGGCCGCCTAGAGCGCCCCAGAGAATCAGACCGACGCCCGCAGCGAGCGTGAGGCCACCAACACCCATGACGACGCCGTCACTGAGTCCTTCGGAGTCACCCGAGTCGCCGCCTTCCGCGGCGTTGACGATGCCAGAAGTGAGAACGACCGTGCCGATACACGTGAGCGCAAGTCCGCCCACCACGAGCGGGACGTTCATCACCGTTTCACGATGAAATCCAGGAGGCGGGAGCTGCCCGTTGTCCGCTGGTGAGGCGCTCTCCGAGCACTCCTCGCCATCGCAGGCTTCCTGAACTTGGGCGCTTGCTTCGCGAGCCGCGGAGCCCACGACCACGAACATCAACGCGGAACGAACGAGCACGTGACGCATCAGTACAATCCTTTCGACTCTCAGAACCGCAAAATGCTTGCCTCTTGCCAACAACGCGTCGCGACCGGGTGCAGGAACCGTACCCTCGCCCTCTACAGGCGCGCCGCGCGAAACCCGGGTCGGCCTTGTGTTTCCTTTCGACACGCTTTGGCGCCTTCCGGGACGCGTCCTCCTGAGGCACGACCTCCGCGATCCACCGTGAGTTGGGACATCGAGTACAGCCGCGACGATCCATCCGTCGTAGCGCACTGCGCCGGTGCGTTTCCATTCGACGACCGAGCCAGCCGTCGCCCGTTGCTTGTGCGGCCGGAGACAGCGGCGAGCGGACGCACGAAGCCTGCTCAAAGACCCGACGAGCGAGCCGAGTCGTCGGGATCCTGACACAGCTCGGGCAAAGGGACGCCTTGGCTGGCCTCAAGAGGGCATTCGGCTCTCGGATAGGTTTGGCGCATGGTCGCGAGGAGTTGGCCACAATCGGACAGACACCTTGTCGGCTGACCTCGGCATCCGAAGCCCGGGAACGCGGCCACGCTCGACGATAGGTGCTGCCCGACGCTCGAGGATTCGACGCAGTTGCGCTAGTGAGCGGAACCAACACCGCATACCATGTCGTCCAACCCCCTCGCTTTTGGTGGAAACTTCTCTGATGTCCCAGGTCCCCGAACGCATCGCAAGCCCGGCAACCTGCCTCGGGAAACTGCTTCCCTCCCCCTCCCATGCGCCTGACTGCCGCTGTGCTGATTGCCTAATCTACCGCGGCGAGACAATCGCAGCAGTTCGCTCCTGGCTGCAGGATTGGGCGCCGCGCGCGCCGCGCACGACGCCTGAGGGTTGGGCCTATGCAAATGCCGAGACCTTCGTACTGGCGCACGGCAGCAACTGGGAGCACGGCCCCTTCACTGTCGAGGAGCGCCGCTACGTGACAGAGACCGTGAAGCGAGCCCGGCTCGTGCCGAAGATGGGGCAGTGCTGGCGCAACGCACGCCAGGCCCTGCTCCTGGGTGACGCCAATCGTCGGCTCGCCTATGTCGAGGGCTACACGACCGGACGCGGCATCCACCACGGCTGGCTCCTGCTCGAGGGCAAAGTCGTGGACATCACGCTCAACGCCGGCACCTTCAGGCTGAAGGCTGTCACGCCGCCCAAGCAGCGCCGGTTCGGCGAAGTCGAGGCGCCCCACACGGGCCTCGAGTACTTCGGGGTTCAGTTCCCCCGATGGACGGTCGAGCGGTGCAACTGGCGCGAGCCCCACGCTTTGGCTGACTACCGCGACGACTTCCCGCTCGACACGCTGCGTGCGCCGTGGGGCGCAGGGGAGCAGTAACGACCGTTCCGGCGAATCTTGCAGCCTCTCGCAACCCTCTCCAATAGTATGGTCTACGGGTTTCGCAGCGGCGTACTGACGTCGGTTAGCAAAACACCGAAGATATCGACCCGCCAGTCAGTGCCACGACGCAGCCGACTCCTTTTGGCACACTGACACGTAAGGAGTCACCACCACGGCGGTCTCAGCTCGCGAACTGCTGACAACGCGGCGCGTTCGCGATCGGCACGCCAACTGCTAGGCGCAATCCATGTCCGATAGCCTGGCCATCGTAGCCGAGCCCAGTGGTGCGCTGCGGGAGCACATGGTGCGCACCCTCGCACTCGCGGGCTATCAAGCACGCTCGACTCCAGACGCCCTGCAACTGAACGTTGCGCTTCATTCGACCGCGGCCTTTACCGTTCGAACGCTCCTGCTCTTGCTCGATCCGAACCTTCTCAGTGAATGCGGTCGGGCGCTCACGAAGCTCCAGCGCGGCCGGTCGAGTGCCGGATTTTGTCCTCCATGGATCATCCAGACGCGAGCATCCGACAGACCTGTGAGTGTTGCCAGCGTGGGCTTCCGCAACTCCCCGCTATACGTGCTCGGCGCTCCTTTCGAATCACTCGAGCTCGAGCGTCTCGCACGCCACTATCGATCGACCGCTCGTCGCAGAATATCCATTGAATGAGCCTTGCGGTCGGTGCTGCGCTAGCAGCATCGCGGAAGCGTTGGGAGGGGTGGCCGTTCGACTGATCGCACAAGCACGAGCCGACAGCGCAAACCCGCGCGACGCAGCACACCTTTGAAGAGAGCCCAAACCACTCGGGTAGTGGGTGTTGGGGGACGCCCCGAGTGGCTGGGCTCTACCAGAGGGGTTATCAGTGCGGACGACTCTGAGCCACTCCTTTCTTCCGCGCTGCTCGCGCCGAGCAGAGCTAGTGAATCGTTCTGACCCAACGTGGGACATTAGGAAACATCAGGCGCCTCGCGATTCTGAATCTAGCTCGGGAATCGCGGTGGCATGCGACCTGCAAAAGCGCGCGCATGAGCGTGGAGGTCCCGCCCGTTGTAATCCTGCTCCAGAGCGACCCGCACCTTCGTCGTTTGCTTGCCAGTCAGCTACGGCGGTGCAGGTACGCGGTCGTCGAAGCGTCGAGCGGCAACGATGTGATCGAGCAGGTCGTGGAGTCGTTGGTCTACGAGGACGACTGCAAGCGGCCGTCTCTAGTGATCAGCGATATTCAGCTCGATTCGGGCAACGGGCTCAGCATCCCCCAGACCATGCGCGTGGTGAAGTACGACGTCCCAGTACTTCTCATGGCGGTGTTTCCCGAACCAACGATTGAGGCGCGCGCTGCCCAGATCCAAGGCTGTCAGCTCATATCCATACCCTTCGATCTGTTGGTTTTCCTGGAAACCGCGCGAGCCATGATCAGCTCGGCTCGCCGCAATCTGGCGCTTCGCCAGTCGTCTTGAAAAAAGGAGATTCGATGACAATCTTGATACGAAGCGTGCTCGCCGTCTGCTGTTGCGTTGGGCTGGCGTGCTCGGCCGCAACGCCGGCCGCACGAAACGCTCTACAGCCACCCCCAAGCAAGAAGTCTAACGTCACCGTCGTCTCTGCGGACGTTCCTGCGAGCGACACCAGCTCCAACATCAATGTGGCGCCTGCGATTCGAGAGGCCTGCGGCCTTAGCGCCCATGAGGCGTACTTCGCGTACGACGCCGCGAACGTGAGCTCGCGCGATGATCAACTTCTCGAAAAGCTAGCCCAGTGTTTCATCAAGGGGAACATGTTCGGTCGGAACATGGCCTTGGTGGGTCACGCAGATCCACGCGGCGACGAGGAATACAACGTGGCCCTGGGTGGTCGCCGTGCCGACGCAATCCAGGAAGCCCTGATCAAGAAGGGCCTCGATGCTCTGCGGGTACGAACGAGCTCGCGCGGCGAGTACGACGCGCAGGGCAACGAAGAATCGGGCTGGGCAAAAGATCGGCGGGTCGACGTCCTGCTCGCTGACTGAGACATGCATGGAGCACAAGGGGCCGACAGATACGCTATTGGAGTTCGCGGTGAGGCTGAGCTGGGGCCTAGCTGGCCCGTTGGCGCTGTTCTTCCTCGCTGCGTATATGTTCCGCGACGGTCTTCCGCCCCTTTCGATGGTCACTGGGCTCTACATGGGCGTGGTGGTGCTGATGGCCGCAATCCGGCTGTTCGACATCGAATTCCTCTCGGGAACCACGCTCGGCGGGCGGCCCGTCGGCTTCGACCATTGGAAGACCTACGTCGTGGTGCTCGTGCTGGTCGCTTCGGTCCTGTGGGGCGGCGTCCAGTGGCTCACTTGGACCCACGACGGCTCTTGAAGCGCCCGTTAGGCTCCGCGGCGATCGGGTTCTCGGGGGACAACTGGGACATTAGGAAACACGTCGCCGCGCAGTGCGAGCATGCCAACTGCAAAATCGGCTTCTTTCGGGCAACGAGCGATTGGTACCGAACCTGCATCCGCTGACGCCGCGTGCACTGCAGTGGCGACGCGGGCCACTGCGGTGCATCGCACCAAGGAACAGCTCGAACTTGCCGACCTAGCAAGCGCCAGAATGCAGGGCGATCCGCCCACCCGGCTCGATGCCGGGTTTGGATAGCTTTCCGGTGCGGTTTGAGGGTAGAGAGGTCCAGCGTGCGTGCGCTGTTGCTTCTACTCGTCCTCCTGGTGAACTGGCTGGGGGAGAGCTCCCAAAGTCACGTCGCCGTCGGACATACGAACGAGCCGACGCACATCGCAAGCGACGCCGGCGACGCCGTTCAGAACGCGAGGCTTCGACACGGGGAACCGATCCGGCCGCTCAAGCCCAACAAGGCCCACTCGCTATCGTTCGCCGCGGCTCATCCTAGTCCCGGCGGTAGCTCAGATGGGCACGCCGCCCGCCGCTCGACGGCTCGCCCAGAAGAAGCTGCAAACGCAGCTCACGTGCTCTTGGTGTTGGGACAGCCACGCGAGACCCGTGCGCCTCCAGCCCGTAGTGTCGATCTGATCGCAATGTCGTAGATCCGCCGCAGATAGCGCAGATCTATTCATCGACGTGCCGGCCATCTCGGCCGAACGCTACTTGACCTCCAACGTTGCGTCGTTTGCGAGACCTGAGCGCTTGAAGTCAGGCCATCGCGATCGCGTGGTCCTCGAGCCACGCGCGTGAGCAAGAGCCAATGCACAATGCACATGAGTTCCTGAAGGCGATCACACTGGTGCTCTGCGTGGCAGCAGTCACGACCGTCGTCTTTCAACGACTGAGGCAGCCCGTCGTCCTCGGCTACATCCTGGCTGGAGTGATCGTCGGTCCCTACGTCCCAATCCCAGTCATTGCAGACCGGCAGACGATCCAGACCCTTTCAGAGCTGGGCGTCATCCTCTTGATGTTCTCGCTCGGGCTCGAGTTTAGCCTGCAGAAACTGATCCGCGTCGGCCCGACTGCCGGGCTGACAGCCATCATTCAGTCCAGCATCATGATCTGGCTCGGGTTCGTGACGGGACGAGCTTTCGGTTGGACGCCTAGGGAGAGCATCTTCGCCGGTGCGATCATCGCCATCTCCAGCACGACGATCATCGCCAAAGCATTCGACGAGAAGGGCATCAAGGGGCGACTACGCGAGC
>DATLIL010001168.1:0-8016 GCA_035539475.1 Polyangiaceae bacterium | reverse complement strand
TGACCCAGATGCGTCCGTCCGGTTCGGCGAAGAACCCGCTCACGCTGCCCGGAAATTCATAGCTGCGCGCGAAGCGCGGCGCGGAGCCATCGAAGCGCACCTCCCACACACCGGCGGGTCCGCAGGCGAGGAGCAGGCGGTCCACATCGGCATGCTCCGCCTGTTTGGTGCAGCGCTGGCCGCGCTCGTTCACCACCGATTCGAGCCAGCCGGGCGGCAGCCGATCGGCTGCTGCGGCAATTCCTGCACCCCAAAAAGCAGCCAGACTGAACGCTGCCGCGAATCGTTTCGACCGACCTACCATGAGGGACACCCCGGGGTTGTCTATCGCACTCTGTCTCCGCAAAGGGAAGTGTCGCAATTTCGCGACACTCCCGGGGCCCCGTTCGCGTGAACCCTGCCAGAAAGAACAAAGGATGCAGCCCGAGCCGGATCGGCTATTCTCTTGCTTGGTGGCTAGCCCCGATGGGGCGGTGAGGAGATCGACAATGCGGATCAGAATCGGAACCGGGCTGATCAGTTTGCTGGCTTGCGGGGCATCACTCGGCTGCAACTCGTTCGACGAGCCAGTGACCGACGAGGACATGGGGCCCAAGCTCGTCATCCCCACGGACGAGCGCCTGGTCACGACGTCGCCCGTCACGCCGCTGCCGATCAGCGGTGGCACGCTGACCGTGGCCGCCAACGGACAATACGCGGTCGCCTCCGATCCCGAGCGCGATCGAATCTCCATCGTCGATCTGAGCACGCTCGGAGTGCGCAGCACGATCGAGCTTCAGCAGGGCGCTGAGCCTGGCCGGGTCGTGGAGAGCACCGACGGCCTGGTGCACGTCGCGCTGCGCGGCAGCGGCGAGGTCGTCACCGTCGACACCGCGACCGGCATCGTGCGCGGACGGCAAGCGGTGTGCAAATCGCCGCGCGGCATCGCGTTCGATCAGACGACGTTCAAGCTGCACGTGGCTTGCGTCGAGGGCGCGCTCGTGTCGCTCAACGCTGCGGACCTCGCGATCGAGCGCACGTTGCAGCTCGACACGGACTTGCGCGACGTCGTCGTGCAGGGCAGTGAGCTCTGGGTCACGCGCTTCAAGTCGGCCGAGGTGATCCGCGTCGATGCTCAGGGCGTGATCACTTCGCGCGCTACACCGGTACAGGCCAAGGGCCTGCTCAACCAGCCGGCGCCCGAGTCAGAGCGGGAGTTCGGGCCCACCGTCATGAAGGAGGTCGCGCTGCAGCCCGAGGTGGCCTGGCGCACCGTTTCGTCACCGGCGGGCGGCGCCATCATGATCCACCAGGAGGCCGTGGTGGACGACATCGAGATCAGCGAGCCGACCCCCGACGGCGGCAGCGCCTACGGCGGCAGCGCTGGTGGCTTCGATTGCAGCAGCGGCATCGTCAAGAACGTGGTGACGGCCATCAACTCCGATGGGTCGACGTTCAGCGCTCCCTTCACCGGGCCTCCGCTGCCGGTCGACGTGGCCGTATCGCAGGATCAGCAATGGATCGCGGTCGCTCACGCGGGCACGCCAGACCTCGAAGCGCCGCGACCCACCGTCGTCTTTCGCTCCGAGTTCGGTGACAGCGTTCAACCGACTTCGGGCGTTTTCCTCTTCGCCAGCTCCGTCAGCATTCTGCCGCTCTACGGCGCTAGCTCTGACTGCAACTTCGCCTCGAGCGGCGTCGTCGACGCGCAGGTGACCGCGGTCGCCTTTGCTCCGAACGGCGCGCTGGTCGTCCAGACGCGCGAGCCGGCGCAGGTCGGCCTGATCACGGACTCGCCCTGGGGGTCGCCGGTGTTCGTCGATCTCGGTGGCGAGACTCGCAAGGACACCGGCCACGAGCTCTTCCATCGCGACTCCGGCGGCGGCATCGCGTGCGCTTCTTGCCATCCGGAAGCGACCGAAGACGGCCATGTGTGGAGCTTTGCTGGCACGGGCTTGCGCCGCACGCAGCCGTTGCACGTCGGCCTGCGCGACACGGCGCCGTTCCACTGGGCCGGCGATCTCCCGAACCTCGGCTCACTGATGACCGACGTGTTCGTCGGTCGCATGGGCGGCGTGCACCAGAGCGCGCCGCGTCTCGGCTCGCTCTCGGAGTGGCTGTTCGGGCTCGAAGCACCGCCCGCCCTGCGCGACCCCGGTGACGAGGCCGCACTGCGTGGCAAGGAGATCTTCGAGTCGCCCGGCGTGGGCTGCGCCACCTGCCACAGCGGCGAGAAGCTGACGAACAACCTGTCGGTCGCCATCAAGTCCAGCGTGGACGCCGGCAAGCTCCAGGTCCCGTCGCTGGTGGGCATCGCTTACCGCGCTCCGTTCATGCACGACGGCTGCGCGGCGACGCTGCAGGCTCGCTTCGATCCCGCCTGCGGTGGCGATCTACACGGCAACACCGCTGATCTGGCGCCGGAGCAGATCGGCGACCTGATCGCCTATCTCGAGACGCTCTGAGCTCAGGCGGCGCTGCGCTCGAGCACGGTGCTGAATAGCGCCTGCTCGAGCGCTTGAAGCAGGCGCATGGCTTGAGCCGCGTCCGGCACGCCCGCGCCGGCGACGAGCTCGGGGTCCTGTTCGGTCGCGAGCTCGCTGCGCAGGGTCGCCAGGGCTTCGCGTACGGCCTGCTCGACCTGGCGCCGCTCGTCTTCGGACAGCTGCGGCATCAGCCAGCGATGAAGCGCGTGCGACAGCTCGGCGTGCTCGGTCTCCTCGGGCGCGATCGACGCCCAGGCGCTGCGGACCTCCGGGTCATCGGCGGCGGTCGCCTGGTAGTGCGCCTGCAGCGCGCCGTACGTCTCGCGCACGCAGCCCTCGATCGCATTCTCGAGAGCGATCTCGAGCAGGCTGCGCTTCGCGCGCTTCTTGAGCTCGACCGGAGCCGGTCGCGCCGAGAAGCGCTGGGCCAGGCGGCCCATGATCTCGGCGTGCCGCACTTCATCGCCCATCGCTTTGCGCGCGGCTTCCAGGAGCTCGGGCGGAGCGGCGCGCTCGCCGAGCTCTCGCTCCAGGATGGCGAAGGCTACGACTGCGGCCGACTCGAGGTGCGCGAGCCCAGCGAAGTAACGTCCGAGCGCGGAGCGCGCGCGGCTCGGCTCGGCGGCGACCAGGCAAGTCGGCCGCCGCCCGGCGCAGCCCTGGCTCGTGACGACGCGTTCACCGACCTCGGTTTGCTCGGTGCTGCCGTCGCGGGCCACGTGGAGCAAGAGCTCCTGATCCGTGAACGGGCAATCGCTCACCTGCCACGAGCCGCGGGCGAAATAGCCGGTTTCGTCCTCGTTGATGCTGCCGCAGCCCACGGCTCGTCCGATGCTCCAGAGCACCGCAGCTGCTTCGTTAGGCGTATCGATGGTGCCGAGGAAGCTCACGAGCGCTGCGCTGTCGTAGATGAACCCGACCTCGTCGCCCTTGGTGTAGACGAACACGTAGTGCGGGCCCCAGTAGTCGGGGTGGATACCGACTTGCTCGGTGTCTATCGCCGCGGCTTCAGCCTCACACGCCGGCAGATCGGAAGCGCCCGAACAAAGGGTGCCTTCGGCTTCATACAGCCCCACGGCGGCCAGAGCGCCCGGGCCCTGTGCGGTGCTCATGTAGAGGCCCAGAAAGTCTGTCTGGACCGTCGGGTTCAGGCCGCTCGTGAGCGATACCGTCTCGGCGACGCAGACGAGCTCCTGCGGTTCTCCAGGGGTCTCGATCGTGACCGGTGTGCCAGCGGAGCCGCCGCTACCGCCGGGGCTGGTCCCACCGGGGCTCGTGCCACCAGGACTCGTGCCACCAGGACTCGTGCCGCCGCTCGTCGTATTCGCCGGATCGTCGTTGTCGGTCGCGCCCCCGCACGCCGCGAGTGAGCCGGCCACGAGAGCCGGCAGAAGTGAAGCCAGACCCAATTTCCGCATCGTGGCGGCGGAAGAGCATGTCACGTGCCACGGCGTCATTTACGCGCAAACGTGGGAAGTTGTGCCGTCCCCCCGGCGCCGCTGTCGCGCCTACTGGCCCACTTCGGCACACCCTTAGGGGTCCCTCACGGGGCGTGGGTCGTCCAGTGACTCACGCCCCGTGAGGAGACGGAACGCAGAGGTCAGTGCACTCGCTGGATACCCTTCGTCAGCGAGGTCGTCGGCGCGGTCGTCGGCGCGCTGGTCGTGCGCAGCGACTGTGTGGTCGCGGCCAGCGCCGGTTCCTCGCAAACGATGCCTTCCAGGTCGACCCGGCGGCGCTTGAGATCGTTCATCTCGCGCACTTCACCGCTGAACGGATCGAACACGGAGATCCCGGTGAGGAAGCCCGACAGCGACGCCTCGTTGCCGACGTCGCGCGGGAAGACGTGCAGGAAGGAGGTGCCGGTCTCGTCGAAGCTGTGACAGCCGTTGCAGGTGTTCAACGAGAACTTGTGGCGCGCTTCCAGGTTGTTGATCCCCTCCGCGAACCAGCCGCTCAGCTGGTTCTCCACGTGGCTGCCCAGGAAGGGCGAGCTCTGGAAGGTCTCGGGCACGACGTGCTGTTCGAGCAGAATCGAGGCTTCGTTCTGATTGACGAAGTCCGCGAGCGCGCTCGAGAAGTTGAAGCTCGGATCAGGCGTGAGCGCGACCGTCGCAGGCACCAGCATGCCGCTCTCGGGTGACAGGTGGAACTCGCGCAGCTGCCACTCGAAATCGAGTGCGATCTCGTTGGTGCGAAACTGCGCGAGAGCGCTCCCGTTCGGACGACCAGGCTCCGCGCCCCGACCGGCAAAGCGCGACGTCAGCGCTTGCAGCGCCGCGTTGTACTCCTCCGACGGGAACGGCAGCGCTCCGAGCGCATGCCAGGAATCTGCCCAACCCTGGACCTCTTCTGCGGTCGAGGCCGGGAGCCTGTACTCCGCGATCATGGTGAACTCGAGCGGCCCGAACGGGCTGAGCACACCGAAGATGAAGCGACCTTCGCCGGCGTGACCTTGCGCCAGGTTGCGCACGTCGAAGCGATTCACGATCGCCAGCAGCCGCATCGGCGCTTGTTCGAGGTCGAGCTTGCCGTCCTCCGTTCGCGGCCAGTTGTCGAGCACGAGCTCCTGGATGGCCGGTCGCGCTCCGGCGCTGAAGCCGTTGACCGTCTGATCTTCGAGCCACGTGTTCACCATGGCCTCGACCATGTCGGGGGCCTGCTCGGGGCTCGGGGCCATGTCTCGCATCAGGCGAGCGAAGGTCCAGGCACCGGTGCGCGGATCGTCCGGATCGCCGTCGAAATTCGTCCTGATCGGATCATCCACGACGCTGACGTGCCGGATCATGAGCTCGCGCGAGCTCCTGACGAAGCAGCCCGTCGGTTCGGCGAGCTCGTAGACGAGCTTGTCGGAGACGAAGCGGAATTGATTGAAATCGATGACGTCGAAGGGGATCTCGTTGACGCCGGGTTCGGCGTCGACGCTGCCCGTCACGGCCACGGGGAAGGTGGTCGATTGTCCGGGCTCGAGGAATTCGAAGTCGTTCTCGACCGAGACCTGGAAGCCGGACGGGACCTGATTGATGGAGAGGAAGATATCGGCCGGGAAGCAGCCGGCGCCGACGTCGCGGTTCGTGACCTTGACGTCGTAGTTCACCGTCGTGTCCGGCTCGACCAGCCCGCTCGTCGCCGGGGTGACCTCGACCAGCGGATCCTGCGTGATGCACGCCTGGCGAGTCAGCTCGAACTCGTCCACCGGGTTGGACGAGAGCCAGACGTTGTCGATCAGGCCGTCGAAGTTCTGCCTCTGCGGGTTGGACCCGATCCGGACCGGCGCGTCGACCGTCTTCAGCGTGCCCGAGGCGCTGACCTGCCCCACGCGCTCGCCGTTGACGAACAGGAAGACGAAGCTGCCGTCGAACAGGCCAGCGACGTGGACCCATTCGTTGGTGGAGATACGAGCCGCGGACGTGAACTTGCGACCGTTGCTGAGTGTGACCTGGAACTGGATGTCGCCGTCCTTGATCGCAAAGTTGAAGGTGAAGTTGGTCGCCTCGCCTTTCTGGGCGATCACGCGCATGCCCTTGCTCGAGCGTGCGTTGACCCAGGCCGCTACTGCCAGATTTTGGCTGAATTCCAGCTCCTGGACCTTGGGCGCGGTGACGACGTCCTGACGCCCGTCGAAGTCCACGGCCAGACCCTGGATGCTGGTGGCGCAGCTCACGCCGCTGGCGCGTGTCGCGTTCGCGCCGGTCGGAGAGGAATCGATCAGCGTCGTGCTCGCGGAGCTACAGTCGTCGAACTGGTAGAACGCGCTCTCCGAGCTCGGCTCCTCTTCCGGATCCTCGCCGAAAGCGCCGCCCTCGCTGGGTGACCCGGCCTCGCCTCCAATGCTGCCTCCCTTGCCTCCCGAGCTGACGGCACCCGCACCTCCCGAGCCGGCGATCGATGTCGAGCCGCCCACTGCAGAGCCAGCAGTGCCCTCCAAGCCGAATACCGCGCTACCCACGTCCCCAGTATCCCCATCCGACGCGCAGGCGACCAGAAGCCCCAGCGGCAAGATCCCCAAGACACTCCTGCTCCACGCGAACACACGTCGACCCTTGCTATTCATGTTTTCACCTCCATGCCGCCGACTCGAGAGTGAGCCGGCCCCAGACGAGCTGCGGTGACGAGCAAGCTCCGTGCCGTTTCGATCGGCGACGGAGCTGGACCGTCCTCCACCCCGTTAATCGCCGTGTTCGATCGATTCCTTCACACCAAGTGCATCTTCGTGTCGAAAGGTCGTTGTCGTCGATCTGGCACGCATCGGCACAGCTGGACTCGATCGTCCGCGGACGTCCGCCGCGGACACTGCTGACATCTCCGCGGAGTGAAGCGATTCGAGCCGGATGGCCGGCACGAATCGAGCGCTCGAGACAACAGCGGATGTGCTTCAGAGCGTGGTGATTTCATATCGCCTGTTGGCATTCGATCACGAATAGTCCGCACGAGCCCGGCGACGCGCTGGCCCAGGCTCGTTAAACTGAGGCGTGAGCTGCAAGGTCCCGCTGCCGCTCCGCGTCCACGGCGCGGCGCTGCTGATCGCTACCTGTACGGGTTGTGCTTCGACCGGTGCGTCGGACGGATCCGTTCGGGTCGAGGCTCACGCACTGTCCGATTACTCGGACACGCTGGCGTGGTCCAACCAGCCTCCGGGGCTCGCTGCGGTCGACGTGCCCCAGTTCGTCGCGGTGACCTTCGACGACAACTTCGTCTCCGGCCTGACCGACGTGACGGGAGGCATGACCTGGGCGACGGACTTCTTCGAGCCGCTACTGAATCCAGCTGGCGAGGGCATCGCCGGGACCTTCGACGGCGCCGCGGTGCGCACGACGTACTTCAATAACTGCCTCTACCTCGAGGACTCGAACACGCGGCAGGCCTGGACCACGGCGTTCTCGGCTGGGCACGAGATCGCCAACCACACCGTCAACCATCCCCACGGGGCGGCCTTCAGCGTGCAGAACTGGACCGACGAGATCGCACCCTGCACGGCCGCGCTGACGGGCACCGAAACCGGCGTCGGAGCCAGCGTCGACGACATCCGCGGCTTTCGCTCGCCCTACCTCGAGTACAACGAGAACCTGTTCGCGGCACTCACGGGGCAGGGGCTGGAATACGACAGCAGCGTGCCGAGCTGCTGGGGTGACGGCGAAGACGGCACGAACTGCAGCTGGCCGTACACGCTCGACTCGGGCAGCCCCGACGGCGACGTGCTGAGCGCGAAGTTCGCGCTGGCGAGCCTGCCCGCCGCAGCGGGGCTGTGGGAGGTCTCGCCTTCCGCATTGTTCGTCCCCCCTGACGAGGTCGCGGAGGAATACGGTTTCACCGCCGGCCTGCGCCAGCGCATTCCTGCCGACATGCCGGCGCCGAGCTTCTACGAAGCGTCGACTGGTCGCATCGCGCCGCTCGACGTCACCCTGTTCGTCGACGCAGGCATGAACGCCGACGAGGTACTTGCCACGCTGAAGTACACACTCGACCAGCGCCTGTCCGGCAACCGTGCCCCGTTCGTCTTCGTGGCGCACACTCACGTGTACGCTTCGAGTTACGGCGCTGCGGTGAACGC
>DATLIL010001167.1:0-3367 GCA_035539475.1 Polyangiaceae bacterium | reverse complement strand
TTTCGCATTCGCCCGGCTTTGGGACGATCGCACCGTAGCCGATGGCGTACGGCGGCGCTCCGCCACGTCCGCCCGCCATCTTCCCCTCCCGGACGACCACACCGTCCTTCACGATCCGCCGGATCTCGTGCGTATCCGTCCCGTACGATCCCAGCCCGATCGAATGCGGGGCAATCTCGCGCCCGAAGGTATGGTGCTCGGTGAGCACGAGATCGCTCACCATGCGGCGGGCTTCTCGGACGTAGATCTGGTGCGGCCAGCCGCCATTGTCGGTGAACTCGTCCGCGGGTAGGCCCCATTCGGACATCTTGCTGCGCACGTCCTCGGGCACCCGCGGGTCGTTGGCCAGGAAGTAGAAATAGCCCTTCTGGTAGGTCTGGTGCTCGAGCAGGATCGCTTCCCGCTCCTCGTAAGAAGCCTCGGGGTAGGCGTAGTTCATGCCGACGTTGTCGGTGCTGAACGAGCCGCTGTTGTTCGTGTCGGTCTTCAGGTTCGGCGCTGGATCGAACTTGCCGAAGACGTGCCGGGACCCGGCGAGCAGCGTGCGCAGCAGGAGCTCGTATTGCAGCGGGTCGTAACCGTCTGGCTCCGCGAACGGAATGCGGTTCTCGGCGGCGTTGGTCAGACAGACGCGATAGTTGTAGGCCTGGATCCGCGCGTCGCCCGAGCCATCCTCGCCGGGGGGCTCGGCGCTGACCCGCGGCAAGAGCCCGCTCGCGGGGTCGTCCGCGATCACGTAGGGCGAGATCTTCTCCGTGAACTGGTGTTCGAGGGCATTCTGCGTCTGAACGCCGTTGAGCGTCTCGCCGTAGGTCGCGTTCGACTCGCGGCCGACGGCGTAGGAGACCCCCGCCGCGGCCATCAGATCGCCTTCGTAGCTGGCGTCGATGAAAATCTTGCCGGAGTACTGCGCGCCGCTCAGCGTCGTGATCGAGGTGATGCGTGCTCCCTCCACGCTCACGCCTTGCTCACGGTCGAGCCACTCGTCGCGCCGCACGTCGATCGCGAACTCGTCGACGAGGTCCTCGAACACCTGCTCGGCGACGTGCGGCTCGAACACCCACATCGCGTCGTCACTCGCAACGTAGTGGCTGTAGTCCGCCTTGTCCTGTTGCTGCCAGGCGTCGTCGCTGTCGTAGTACGTCTTCAAGCGACGATAGAAGTCGCGACTCAGCCCGCCGATCACGGATTTGTCACCGCTGTCGGTCCAGCCCAGGCCCGACGCGCTGAGCCCACCCAGGTGCTGCTCGGGGCAGACGACGATCACGCTCTGCTCCATGCGCACGGCCTGCACGGCGGCGACGATGCCGGCCGAGGTGCAGCCGTAGATCACGATGTCATGAGCGTCGTCGGGTGACTCGCCGCCTGAGCCACCGGCACCGGCGCCAGTGTTCGAGCCGCCCGTCCCGGCATTTTGTTCTCCGGCGCTGGCGCCGCTTCCAGCCTGCGCCGTGCCGGCCGTTCCCGACTGCGTGCCCGCAGCGGCGGGGCTCTCCGACGGTGCCCCGTCGTTGTCGCTGCACGCGAACGCGGTGAGCGCGACCGTCGCCAGGTAAGCGACGAGCCATGATCTGCTGGAGTTACGAGCGAGCCGCTTCATGCGTGTTCAATCCACCTGCAGCGAGAAGTGCACCGCGTAGTTGTACATGTCGTAGTGGAACGAGAGGGAGCGCGTCCCGCTCGGCCCGGTCCAGGGCTCGAAAAGTGTCAGCTGGTCGTCGGTATCGCGTGTCGCCACGACCAGCCCCGTCGGCTCGCCGCCTTCGGTCACGATGTCGAAGCCCGTGCGACGCCGGAAGGCGCCTGGCTCCACGCTGGTGATGACCTTCGAGCCCTGCGTCAGGACGACCGAGATCTCCTCCGTGTCCGCGCCGACGAAGGCATCCGAATCGCGCAGCAGGCCGCGCAGGCCGGTTACCTCGCCACCCTGATTGCCCTCACCATCCTGAGTCATCGCGTAACCCACGATCAGGGATTCGCCGCTGGCAGGCGGATCCACGAGCGTGAGCACGACGGAATCACCATCGATCGTCGCGGAGCCGATGGTGACGCTCTCCTGCGCGGCGGTGACGACCTCGAAGCCGCGGCCCTGCGCCCACTCGACGTGCGCAGTCTGATGGGGAGGAGCGATCTCTTCGCTCCAGACCAGAGGTGGTTCCGGCACGTGGAACGTGACGCGCACCGTGTCGCCTTCGCGCGTGGCAGAGGTGGGACCGAGCGGCCGCCAGGCAGCCTTTCGATTGACCACCAGGTCGAACACCTCGGCGTACTTCTCGCCCAGACGCCGGTAACCTGCGGCCTTCAGGTGAAGCTTGTCCGGTGCATACTGGTACTGGTACTTGGGCCCGGTGCAGATGATCTCTCCGGGGTGATCATTGCCGGCGCGAAAGACCTGCGCGGCAGAGCCATTGCTGCCGGTCGCCTTGGTGCTCTGCTGCGAGACCAGCATCACGACGTCTTCGCTCTGACCGGTGATGGCCTTGAGATCCGCGTTGTAGTCCGTCAGCAAGGTGTGTAGCCCGTCGCCATAGTCGGGCGTCGAAGCGTCGCACTCGCCGTGCGTCATGATGATCGCGCCGTAGCCGAAGGTCTTGCCCTGCGCCGTGGCGAGCTCCGCGATGGCGCGCGCCTCGCTGAGCGAACCCTGGTAGGCGCGCTTCCCGCCGGTCTTGTCGATGTCGACCAGACAGTGCCCGGACCAGCCGACGACGGAGTGCACCGTCACGTAGTCGCCAACGTCTCCGCGCTCTTGCCACAGCCAGGACAGCGTGTTCGCCATGCCGGAATGCGGCGTCTCTCCAACCACGTTGTTGGGGTATTGCCCGTCGGAGTAGCCGGCTCCGCTCCCCGCTACCTTGGCGCGTACCGGCTCGATCAACGGCACGAGCGACCAGTCCGGCTGCCCGTCGCTCAGCGGATACTTGGGGTCGGGCCCGGAATCGAGCAGCGTGAGGTTGCCGTACGGCTGTACGGCGCTGAGGTAGCCGGCTGTTGCACCGATCGACAGGCTCTGGCCAGTGCCAACGACCCCTACCCAGTCGAAGGGCGGGGATCGGGGCACTTCGATGGCCGCACCGCCAGCGCCGGCCGTGCCGTCGATGCCGGCCATGCCCCCGCTCGCCGAGCCACCGCCTCCGTCACCCCCACGAGGTGGAGTGCCCGCTGAGCTCCCACCATCGCCGCCGGTTCCGGCAGCCTGAGCGCCTCCGCCCCCGTTGACGGCACCTGCCACGGGCCCAGGCTCGCCGGTCTGGCCAACGCGGCCTTCCTCACTGCACGACCATACAAAAAGCGCTGCCCACAGCAGCGGCATGCCGCGTCCGAGCACGGGGTCGCTCATCAACGCTCCTTAAGTGCTCGACCGGAC
>DATLIL010001166.1:0-4972 GCA_035539475.1 Polyangiaceae bacterium | reverse complement strand
CGGACTCCGGTCAGCGCTGGTGGCAGATGCTGCCGATCACGCCGCCCGGTGGGGGCAACTCGCCGTACGACAGCCCCTCCACCTTCGCGGCGAGCCCCCTCCTGGTCAGCCTCGAGCACCTGCAGCGCGACGGCTTGCTCGAGAGTGGCGACCTCGCGGTGACGCCGCAGCTGGCGCAGGCCACGCGCGCCCTCTACCCCTCGGCCCGGCGCCTGCGAGAGCGCTGTCTGCGCAAGGCCTTCGCCGCCTTCCAGCGCCGGAACTCCAGCGACGAGCAGAAGGAGCTCGAGGCCTTCGCCGCCGACGCCGACTGGGTCGAGGACTACGCCCTCTTCTGCGCGCTCAAGAAAGCGTCGAAGCAGCAGGTCTGGACGCAGTGGGATCCGCTGCTCGTGCGTCGCGACGCACGCGCCCTGGCGAGCGCGAAGAAGACGCACGCCGCCGAGATCGGCTTTCGCCGCTTCGTGCAGTATCGCTTCGCGCGCGACTGGCGCGAGCTGCGCGAGCACGCAGCCCGTCGCGGCGTGCGCTTCCTCGGCGATCTGCCGATGTTCGTCGCCCACGATGGCGCCGACGTCTGGTCGCACCAGAAGGGCTTCCAGCTCCACCCGAACGGCGAGAAGCGCGTGGTGGCCGGCGTGCCCCCGGACTACTTCAGCGCCGAGGGCCAGCTCTGGGGTAACCCGCTCTACGACTGGACCGCGATGAGCGCCGACGGCTACAGCTGGTGGATCCGCCGCCTGAAGCAGATGCTCCAGCGCTTCGACGCCGTCCGGCTCGACCATTTCATCGGTTTTTACCGCTACTGGGAGGTCGCGGCCGGAGCACAGACGGCGCGTGAAGGCCGCTTCGTGCTGGTGCCCGGCGCCGAGGTCTTCGACAAGGCTCGCAAGGAGCTTGGCAGTCTGCCCTTCATCGCCGAAGATCTGGGCTTGGTGACGGCCGAGGTGACGGCGTTGCGGGAGCGCTTCGAGATGCCAGGCATGCGCGTCTTGATGTTCGCGTTCTCGGGCGACTGGCGCGAGTACCAGCCGCACCGCTTCGATCGCCGCACGGCCGTCTACACCGGCACGCACGACAACGACACGACGCTCGGCTGGCTCACGGCCCACGAGCGCACCCAGGACGGCCACGCCGCCCACCATCTGCGGCTCGAACGCGAGCGCGCCCTGCGCTACGCGGGCAGCGACGGCAAGGAGCCGCACTGGGACATGATCCGTATGGCCATGGCCTCGGTGGCCAACGTGGCGCTGTTCCCGCTGCAGGACGTGCTGGGGCTGAACACCGAGTCGCGCATGAACGTGCCGGGCACGGCCAGCGGCAACTGGACCTGGCGCTACCGCCGCGAGCAGCTCTTGCCGCAGATGGGTGAGCGGCTGCGCACGCTGGCCGAGACGTACGAGCGCATCCCGCCCGGTCTGGGGCGACACGGCTAAGCCGATGCGGCTCGCAGCGTTCGCCGCCGCCTGGTTCATCCTGTCTGCGGCGGCTCCTGTCCTGGCTCAGGAGCAGAACGCGCCGACCGACACCTGGGGCACCGACAACCCGTTACCCGAGGACGCGAAGCTCGGGCCCAGCGCCACGACGCGCGCCCCGTGCGAGCCCTGCCGCACCACGGAAGCGGCCGAGCGCGTACCG
This sequence comes from Polyangiaceae bacterium, assembly GCA_035539475.1. GTDB lineage: Bacteria > Myxococcota_A > Polyangia > Polyangiales > Polyangiaceae > PMG-095. The sequence continues at coordinate 3,334 of DATLIL010001166.1, read as the reverse complement.
CTCAAGTACACGCTCGAAGGCATCGAGGTGCGGGGCAACAGCAAGACCAGCACGCGCGTCGTGCTGCGCTACATCCCCTTCGCCGAGGGCGACGTCAGCGACGTCGACTCACCGGCGCTCGAGCTCGCGCGCTTCCGCCTGCTCGGCACCGGCTTCTTCCGCAGCGCCGAGTTCTCGCTGAAGAAGGGCTCGCAGCGCGGTCAGGTCGTGCTCGTCGTCGACGTCGTGGAACGACCGACGGTGGTGATCAACGACATCTCGCTCGGCCTCAGCGCCGACGCCGACACGCAGGGCAACGCTCGCCCGCTGACGGCCTACGGCGGCCTGGACGTGGCCGAGACGAACCTGGCCGGCACCGGCATCACGCTGGGTGCAGCCACGGCCGTGGCGCAGAACCAGTTCGCGCTACGCGTACGCTTCCTCGATCCGGCGTTCGTGGGCAGCCAGTGGATGCTGAGCGGGCAGCTGCTCTACAACGACGCCAACGACTTCTTCGGCAACGCCGACGTCTTCTACGTCAACCCGAACCAGACGGGCCAGCGCACCGACTACGCCGTCGTCAGCTACACGCGCTTCGGCGGCGCCGTCGGCGTCGGCCGCGACCTCTCGCTCTCGACTCAGCTCTGGGTCAACTACCGATTGGAGACGATCGACGCGACGGTGCCGCTCGCCGCCTCGCACAAGCGCGGCTTCGACACCGAGCCGATCGACTTCGACATCGTGCCCGGGCGCAGCGTGCTCTCCACCTTGCGCGGCACGCTGCAGCACGACACCCGCGATCACCCGTTCCTGCCCACCCGCGGCTGGCACGTGAACATGGCGGCCGAGGTCGCGCTGCTACCCGCGACGCTCGACTACAGCTACCAGCGCATGCAGCTGTCGGCCTCGCGCTGGTGGAAGCTGCCCTGGAAGCAACACGTGGTGCGGCTCGAGCTGTTCGGCGGAGCCATCACCGGCGACGCGCCCTTCTTCGAGCAATTCTACGTCGGTGACTTCAGCGACTTCTTGCCCGACCGCGTGCTCGATCTCAACTTCGACAGCCGGCCGCCGCCCAACTTCCTGAGCACCGATATCGTCGAGGTCCGCTACGGCGACTACGCGTTCAAGCTCGGCGCCGAGTACCGCATCCCGCTCTACCGCGGGCGGCGCTCGATCTACGGCATCGATCTGTTCGGCAGCGGCGGCGTGTACGGCGTCGCCGGCGAGCGCGATCTGACGGACCCGCCCACCGGCTACTCGGGCCTGGCGCTCATTCCGATCGACGTCACCGCCAACGTCGGCTTTCGCATGGACACGAGCGCCGGCGGCTTCGTCTTCGCGTTCTCGAACGTGCTCGGGTTCATCCCCGTTCGAGGCGAGGGACCGGCCGGCAAATGAGCCGGTTCTTCGCTCTGCTCTGCCTGCTCCTCTTGCTCGTTGCCAGGAGCGCCCAGGCGCAGGCGCCGAAGGACAGCGTGCTCAGGCCGGCCCAGATGGAGTGGGACACGGACGAGAAGCTGCTCTACTTCAACATGAACTTCCGCGACGTGATCGACGGCGCGCTGCGCGCCAAGCTCAGCCGCGGCTTGCCCACGACGATCGTGCTGACAGCGGCGATCTATCGCGTGGGCGCGACCGATCCCGTCTCGACCGCGACGCAGACCTGCAAGGTGACCTGGCACGTCTGGGAAGAGGCCTTTCGCGTCGAGCTCCTGCGACCCGGCGCGAGCCAGGTGCGCTGGACCACCACGCTCGAAGGCGTGCTCAGGCGCTGCGCCGAGGCGCGCCGCCTGCTCGCCGGCGACGCCAACCAGATCCGCCCCGACGAGCGGCACTTCGCCGCCGGCAAGGTCCAGGTCAACCCGGTCAGCCCCGAGGTGCTGCAGAAACTTCGGCGCTGGGTGATGCGCCCGAGCAGCACCGGGACCGCGGCTCCCGGCGACGCGCTGTTCAGCACCTTCACCGGCCTGTTCCTGCAGCGTGTCGGCGACGCCGAGCGCGAGCTACGCTTCACCACGGCGCCGGCCCTGCCCAGCAAGTTCCGCAGCAAGGAGCAGCCATGACACCGATGTTCCCGATCGCGCTCAAATTGCGTGAAAGGCGCTGCCTGGTCGTGGGCGACGGCAGCGAGGCCGCGAGCCGGGCTCAGGCGCTGGCCGACGCCGGCGCCGAGGTGCTCCTGGTCAAGCCGAGCGACTACGTGACGACGGATCTCGACGGCGTCTGGCTCGCCGTGCTCACGGAACGCAACGCCGAGCTCGCCGCGCGCCTGACGGCGGATTGCGAGGCCAGGCAGACGTTCTTCTGCGCCGTCGATCAGCCGGCCTTCGGTAGCTTCGCTCACGTCGCCATCGCCCGCGCCGGTTCCCTGTTCGTCGGCATCGGCAGCAGCGGGCGCGCTCCCGCGCTGGCTCGCCGCCTGCGCCAGCTCCTGCAAGCGCTGTTCGATCGCTCGGGCCTCGCCGCCTACGCCGAGGAGCTCGCCGAGCTACGCGAGCGAACCGCGCCCGCCGATCGCCCCCGTGTGCTCAACGCCGCCGTCGAAGGCCTCGAGCTCGAAGGCCGTCTCAAGCTGCCCGAACGCTAGCTCAGCACGCGCAGGTGCTTGGAGCGGAAGTCGATGCGCTCGTTGCCGACGTCGAGGCGCTGCATCTCGTCTCCGTCTGGGAAGGCGGAGGCCTCGGGCAGCCCGCCCTCGAGCACCTCGACCGGCCGCGGCGAGGCAGAAAAATCGGCAAAGTCTTCCGGCAGTGGGCCGGGCAGCGCCGGCTGCACGGTGCGCTCGAAGAGCTGAAAATCGTGGCGCGCGAGCAGCTGCAGCGGCGCACCGCTCGTGGCGCCGCCGTTCTTGAACCAGGCACGCGCAGCCTCCACGTTCTTGACCAGCACGTGGTGCTGCGGGTCGATCTTCGCGGCGGTCATGAAGTGACTCATCATGCCGTCGAGATCGCCGCGCGCCCGCGCGATGCAGGCCAGGTAGTTGTAGGCCAGGCCGGGCACCGGAAGGCCGAGCTCGAGCGCACGCCGTACGTTGAGCTCGGCGAGATCGAGCTCGCCTTCGCGGAAGTAGGCGGCGCCGAGGTCGAGGTAGGCGGCGTGGTGCTCGCCGAGGCGCTCGATCGCGCCCAGGCAGTCTTCGACGCCCTCGATGTAGCCCTCTTGCAGGCCGTGATTCTGCGCGAACCACTCGGTGAGCACGCGCGTGTCCTCTTCCGAGGCGTCGAACGGCACCTTGAGCTCCTGGAAATCGCCGCTGAAGTAGACCTCACGCTTCAGCCAACCCGCCTTCTCGGCGTCGTGGAAATCGTGTGTGCCGGGGAACACCGACAGGCAGCTGAAGATGTACTGATGCGGC
>DATLIL010001165.1:0-11155 GCA_035539475.1 Polyangiaceae bacterium | reverse complement strand
GCGTAGCGCAGCGGGAGTTGCTCCACGTCGGCCATGAGCCGGCCGAGGCCGGAGGGAACCGCGCTCGCCAGGAGCTCCGGCAGGTGCACGAGCGGCGTCGCGTCGAGCGCCTCGCCATCCCCCTCGGCGTCGCGCAGAAAGTCGGGCACGTCGCGCCGGTCGCCGCTCATGTCTCACCCGCCCGAGAGGCGAACCAGGTCCGCAGCTTGGCCAGCGCCGCCCTGGTCCGACTCTTGACGGTCCCGATGGGCGCTCCGACTCGCTCTGCGATCTCGCTGCTGGTCAATCCTTCGAAGTAGCCCAGCACGATCACCTGCTGCTCCTCAAGCGACATGCAGCCGAGCGCCTGGCGGAGCTTGTCATGATCAGAAGTACGAGCGGGGTCTGCGGTTGGATCGCTGACTTCGGGTGCGCCCAAGTCACCGAAATGCGTGACGTTACGGGTTGGCGCGGCGCGCCGGCGGTCGATCGCCCGGCTGCGGGTGCGCAGCGACAGCCAGGTGGCGACCGTACCGCGCTCGGGTGAGTAGCTCCCGGCGTGGCGCCAGGCCTCGACGAAGACGTCGTGGAGCAGGTCCTCCGCCTCGCTCTGGTTCCTGAGAATGCGCAGCGCGAGGCCGAGCAGCCGGGGTGCGTGGCGCTCGTACAGCGCCGCCAGGGCCTGGCGGTCGCCGCGGGCCATGCGCGCCACCAGCGACGCGTCGGAGGGATCCGGTGTGGAGCCCATGAGCGCGGAAAGCGTAGTGCCCGAGCACCAGCTTTGGCAATCGGTGGCCGGCGCTGATCCGGTTTGCCGCGCCGCTCGTACCGGAACCCATACACACCCCATCTGGCAATGGGCGTCGGCAAAAGCGACGCGCGGGGCTCGTGTGTGCCCTGGCGCGGTGAAGGAGGAGAGAAGCGATCATGAAAGCTTTGAGTGTGGCGATCTGCGCAGTGGTTTCGGCGACCCTGATCTACGGCTGCGGCGACGATGACGACGACATGGCGGGCGGTGCTGGCAGCGGCGGGTCGACGAGCAAAGGAGGCTCGGACGGCAAGGGCGGCTCCGCTGGTTCGACGAGCAAGGGCGGCTCGAGCGGCAAGGGCGGTTCGAGCACGATGGCGGGAGCGAACGCGGGCGGCGCCGGCGGAGCAGCAGCGGAACAGAGCCTGTGCGAGAAATATGGCGGCGAGGACAACGTCGCGATGGTCGTCGAAACCAACGTCATCGGTGCCATCGCGGCCGACTGCCGGATCTCGGCGCACTTTACCGAGCTCGATGCGGACTCCTTCACACACGTCGTCGACTGCCTGTCGATCCAGGTGGAGGAGCTCTTCGGCTGCGAGGGCGTGAGCTACGTCGGCTCGGAGAGCTCGGTCGGCCGTGCCTGTCGTTCGATGATCGACGCTCACCAGGGGCTCGGCATCAGCAAGGGCGACTTCGACGCCCTGATCGAGGACGTCGTCAGCGGTCTGACCGAAGCTGGCGTGGAAGAGGCCGACATCAACGCGGCGGCGCCGGTGCTGCTCGGCCTGGAAGACGCCATCGTGGAGGACACCTCGACGGTCGAGACCAAGGCCGCGTGTGAAGGCGGAGCCAGCGCCGGTGGTGCCAGCGCAGGGGGCAACGGCGGTGGGGGGGGCGCGTGACCAAGAAACGGCTGAAAGCCGCGTCGTGGGCGATGGGCGCGGCCGCGGCGCTGACGGCCCTGATCGGCTTCGCGCATACGCCCCAGGGCAGGCCGCTGCTCGTCTGGCTGGGCGCGGTGCCGGGCTGTCCGCTGCTCGCAAACTCGGATCCGGCAGATATCGAAGCGCGACGATTGGTCTGGGCGACGGCGCGCAACGCGGGCGAGTCCGCTGCTCCCGCGCGCCCGGCGCTCGGCTTCGAGCTCGGTGTGAGCAGGCGTGACCAGGTGCGGACCGAGCTCGAGCGGCGCGGCAGAGCAGCTCGCGCCGCGCACAGGGACACGGCGCTCGAGTGTGACGAGGTCGACGGCAGGAAAGGAGACGACGCGCTCCTGAAGTTCGACGGCGCCGGACGGTTGACGGCGGTCGACGTCTTTCACCGCACGGCGTCGAGCGCGGAGGCCGTGAAGCTCCTGCGCGACCGAGAGGCGCGGCTCGCTGCCAGGCTGGGCCCTGCCACCCATGCGCGCGGTGAGCGCGACGCGCGCTATCTAGCCGCTGTCCGCTTCCGGCAGGTGGCGCTCGAGTACCGCTTCAGCGACTACTCGGCGCGGGTCGCGGCGACCAACTTCGGCACCGACCTGCGCGTCCGTGAACAGTACGACTTGTTGAAGCGCCTCTAACCCAAAGGGACTAGAGGTAACGATACCGGTTCCCGCCGCTGCGCATGCACAGTGAAAGAATGTGCCTGACGTGGATCTGGGCGGCTAAGAAACGGCCATGTGTCTGCTCTGATCTGACCACCCAGTTCACCCTGGTCGGTGGGAAGGTGAGAGCACGTGGTCATGGAAAATAGCGTTGTTACCAGGCGTAACTCTCGGGCTGTCGGTACCGCTCTGTGCCTCACCCTGGGCTTCTTCGTGGCGGCGGCCTGCAGCGCCGGCAAGGGTGGCCCGTCCGGTGGGAACAAGGGCAGCGGGGCCACGACCGGGTCCGGTGCGTCCTCGTCCAGCGGCGGGACCATCAGCTTTGGCGGCAACGGCGGGACGAGCATCGTCGATCCCAATAACCCCGACGGCGGCGGGAACCCGGTGCTGCAGCCCTGCGCGACCACGGCAGAGTGCCCGCCCGAGGAGGTCTGCGTCACGGTCAGCGGCGGTCAGGGCCTGTGCTCGCCCAACGGCGGGGCCTGCACCGAGGGCGGCAGTGAGTGCATCAACGATACCTTCTGCTGTCTGCCGATCGACGGCTGCAGCGTCGACGGCGTTGCCGAGCCGATCTGCGTCTCGAACGGCGCACGCCCGGTGAACAACGAGTGCACCACGGGCTACACCGTCGGCCTCTTCTCGCCGGATCTGCAGTGCGAGTGGACCGCGCCGGCGGCCGGCGATCCGTATCCGACCAGCATCCACGTCATGTCCTCGCCGCTGGTCGCCAATCTGCCGACCGAGTCGGGTACGGCCGGCGAGATCGTGATCGTCACCAGCGAAGGCGGCTCGAACGGCACGAGCGGCGGTCGGATCCGCATCCTCAACGGCCAGACCTGCCAGCAGATCGAGGTGATCCAGGCTGGCCCCGCCGTGCGCGACGCCGCCACGCCGTCGATCGCCGATCTCGACGGCGACGGTCAGATGGAGATCGTGACGCGCATCAACGGCGCCAACGGCGTCAACGGCGGTGTGATCGCGTTCAAGTTCAACGGCACGAACTACGACGTGATGTGGCAGCAGCCGGGCACCGGCACTGGCCAGGCCTGGGACGGCCTCTCGATTCACGACCTCAACGACGACGGCAAGCCGGAGCTCATCGGCTCCGGCGGCGAAGTCTTCGATGGCGCTACCGGCACGCCGGTGGCCGCTGCCAACGCTGCCATCATCCTGGGCTCGGACCCGGTCCTGGCCGACGTCGACCTCGACGGCACGGTCGATCTGGTCGCCAACAAGGTGTTTTCCTGGAGCGGTACCGCCTGGACCGAGAAGTACCCGGGTCTCGGCATCACCGACAAGGCAGCAGCGCCGTCGTTTTATGGCGTCGCCGACTTCGGTACGGCTGGCGGCACCTTCGATCCCACGACCAAGGACGGCAAGGCCGAGATCATCGGCGTTGGCCCTGTCGGCGGCAACGAGGCCACCGGCACCGTCATGATCTACACGCTCGAGGGGACGCCGCTGCTGAACCTGACCATGCCGCCGGGCGCGTCGTGTTACGGCGGTCAGGCCCTCGGCGAGCGCGGTGGCCCGCCCACGATCGGCGACTTCGACGGCGACGGCATGCCCGAGCTCGCCTCCGCCGGCGCCTTCGCCTACCGCGTCTTCGATCTCGGCTGCGCCGCGCAGGGTAACTGCGCCGACGCCGCGCGCTCGATCCTGTGGGAGTCCAAGACGCAGGACTGCACGTCGGGCATGACCGGCTCCACCATCTTCGACTTCGAGGGTGATGGTAAGGCAGAGGCCGTCTACGCCGACGAGTGCTTCGTGCGCGTCTACAACGGTGAGACCGGCGAGGTGCTGTTCTCGACCTACCGCAACTCGGCCACCTGGTGGGAGCAGCCGATCGTTGCCGATCCGGACAACTCCGATCGTTCGAAGATCATCTTCGTCGGTGCGCCGTTGTTCAACGTCTACTCGGGCTGCGGCAACTCGCAGGCGGCCTCCAACTGCGAGGCCACCGCGGTGGCCGGCGACGGCTGCATCGATCCGCTCTGGGCAGGTGTGCAATGCGCGGCCAACGAGGACTGCATCTCGGGCAGCTGTGTGGAAGGCTACTGCCGCTGCACGACCAACGCCGAGTGCGGCAACGAGTGGGTGATGGACCCCGCCAACTGGAACGACAAGCCCTCGGGCATGGCCTGTGTGCCTCCGAAGGCGGGTACTCCGGGTACCGGCAACGTCTGCCGCGCGCTGTTCGGCAACATCACGACCATCCCCGAGGCCAACAAGTGGTTCGCGGGCGTGAAGGTCTACCGCGACAAGCTCGACCGTTGGGCGTCGTCGCGGCCGATGTGGAACCAGCACGCCTACAGCATCACGAACATCAACGACGACGGCACCGTGCCGAAGACTTCGGAGTGGCTGCAGAACTTCAGTGACCCGACGCTGAACAACTACCGCCAGAACCGCCAGGGCGCGACCTCGCAGGACCTCGCCGACATCACCGGCGCGCTCGACGCCGCCAACGCCTGCGTGCTCACCCCGGACGGTCAGGTCAAGTTCAAGGGCCGCATCTGCAACCGCGGTCTGCGCGGCATCGGCTCCAACATGCCCGCCGCCTTCTACATCGACGAGGCGCGCATGACGCCGGTCTGCACCACGCAGACGGACGGACCCGTGCCGGTGGGCGAGTGCAAGGACATCGAGTGCCTCATCCCCGAGACCGCGGTGCCGGAAAACGCTCCGGTCTCGATGGTAGTGAACGACGCCGGCGGCGGTACACGCCTCGTGGACGAGTGCGACTACGAGAACAACATCGCGCAGGTCACCGTCGTGAAGTGCGACGTTCCGAAGTGAGCGCGCCATAGCGGCACGCCGGGTCTTGCCCTAGGCTGGACCCGGCATGTGGCTCTCCACGCGTCTCGCCGTGGCTGGCCTGGGTTTTGCCAGTATCGGCGCTTGCGGCACGACTCCGAAACCTGCGCCGGAACCTCCCGCGACGGCACCGAGCGTCTCGGAGGACGCTCTGGGGTCAGCTCGACGGCTGGCTGGTAAGGCGCGTGAAGTATTGCCGCCGGTACCTTCCGCGAGGACCAGGGACGAGACACTGGCGTGGCTCAAGCGCGACGTGGCTGGGTGGATTGTCCTGCGCCGTGGGGCGGTGGAGGAGGCGGAAGCCGAGTACCTGGCCGTCACTCGTCGAGCTCCCGCGCAGCAAGCGACTGCGCTGCGCGAGGCAGCGGATCTGTGGCTGGAGTTCGGAGACGAGCTCCTGGGGGTCATCCGCGCGGCCGTGACGGCGATGGCTGCCGACGACGGGCTGCGCGCCATGATGCTGGAGGCCACGGCCGACATCGCGGAACCCCAGCTCGAGCGCGCGGCGAAGCTGCTCCGGCAATGTGCCGAGACCGACGCCGCGTGCCGGGAGCGCCTGGCCTTCGTGGAGCAGAAGAAGCCCAAGAAGAAAGAGCAGGCGGCAAGGGCTCCCGACCCCCTCGACGAGTGGCGCTACTTGCACATGGTCACCCCCGAGCGGAAGCGACTGCCCACGAGCTCCCCGCGGCCTTGCACCTACCGCGGCACGCTCGAGCTCGAGTACGGGCGCGCGTACGCCGCGGCGGAGGGAGGGGAGCCCACTCTCTATCTCGAGGAGGTAGAGCTCTCTCTCCTCGAATTGCCATCACGCAGGGGAGGGCGCTTCCACGTCGTCATGACCTGGCCCGTCGTTGGAGACGCCTGGCTCGACCCGGCGGCGCTGCCGCTGGCCACTCGCAGCAGAGTCGGAGTGAAGGAACCACATCTGTTCCTCTCCCCCGGAGCCCGTGTGTTCGCCTGGAAGGATCGGAAGCCCGCGACTGCGATGCTCGGCAGACCGCTGCACGAAAACCAGCTGGAGCGCGTGTTCGAGGCACCCATCGCCTGCGCCGACCTGGAGTTCCCTGGTGAGCTACCGGCCGAGCCACGCGAAGCCTTTGCCACCGGATCACTCGGTCTGTTCACGCAGAAGGCGGGCACGGAGATCGAGCGCTTCGATGTTCGCCTCAGTTTGCCCGTCGAGGTCGTGGCGCGCGACGGAGACTGGACCAAGGTGCGTGGGCACGCGTCCGACGAAACGTTCCGTACCGCGCCGTACTTACCGTTCGATTTCGAAGCCTGGACCAACGCCGAGATCAGCGGTGAATCCCAGTTCGGTATGATCGGGCTGCTTCGCAACTCCGCCGTCCCTCCGTCGCATCGCGCAGGCGCCGCGCTCACGCTGTTCGATCGCCCGGGGCGGGATGCGCGTGCCGTGGCCAAGGCTGCAGTCGGAGCGCCACTTCGCACTGGTCGAAGCAGCGGCGGGTACGTGGCCATCAAGCTCGACGGTGTGAGCGCCGCCAACGAATACAGCGAGTTTTGGGTGGAAGAAGCGGCGCTCTCGACGAAAGCGTCGTCCTGGTAGGTCGCTGGAAGGCGATCCGTAGTTTACGGTACGCGTTCAGTGCCGGAACACTCTTGGGGGTGACGCCGTGCGCGGAAATATTTGACATCGCCGCGAGCGAAAACTACTGGGCCTAGGTGGCGACGGAAGGAAGGCATGGATGACGATGGTGCGCGCGCGGTCCTGGTCTGGGTTTCATCTGGTGGCGGGTCTGGCTGGTTTTCTGGCTGCGGCGCAGGGCTGTGGTCAGGCGGACGACGATGATCCGCAGCCGGCGGCTACTGCTGGCACTGCCGGCACGGCTGGCACCGCCGGCTCTACCGGCGCAGTTGGCCCCGGCGGCGCCGGCTCAGGCGAGGAGCCGGTTTGCGCGGCCGGCGATTTGCGCGCGTGTGTGACCAAGCGCGGCGTGAAGCAATGCAGTGGTTTCGAGACCTGCCTGGACGATCGCAGCGGCTACGGTCCGTGTGAGTGCCCTGACGAGCCTCCGCCGAACAATGGTGGCGGCGGTGAAGGCGGAACGCCTGCCGGTAACGCAGGCGGCGCGGGTGGAGCCGAGGGCGGCGCACCGGGTGAAGGCGGCAGCGCGGGCGCGGACGATCCGGGCTGTGTGAGCACGGGACCCGACTACTGCAACGGCGTCGATGACGACTGCGATCCCTCGACGGTCGACGGTCAGCACGAGGTCTGGTTCCTCGACCCCTGCGACGGCACCGACGCGGACGAGTGCACCGACGGCGAGTTCGTGTGCGAGAACGGCGACAAGGTCTGCAACGACGACGCAACGGCCGTGGAGGAAGCTTGTCTCGGCGACGGTGGCGACGAGGATTGCGACGGTGAGGTGGACGAGGGCTTCCCCGCCGATACCTTCTCCACGTGCAGCCTCACACCAGTGGACCTCGGGGCCTTCTCCGGCGACACCGGCGGCGGGACCACCGAGTTCACGGATCACCAGGAGGCCTACTACAAGCTGCAGCTGTCCGAGGACAACGAGCTCGGCTCGGTTTACCTGGGCCTCAGGATCGGGCTCACTAGCGCCCCGGGCACCGACTTCGATCTCTTCGTCTACTGCGGAAGTTGCTCGAACCCCGTGGTCGCGTCGTCCGCCAGCACCTCGGAGTACGACGAGGTCGAGCTGCGGATCGAAGACACCGCAGAGGTCGTCGATACGACGGAGTTCGTGGTGCACGTCAAGTACTGGATGGCTCCGATCTGCGCGGACTGGACGCTCAGTATCACGGAGAATATCGCGACCGACGAAGCCCCCGCCGCCTGCCTGTAACCGGCGCCTCACACGTTTTGCTGGCGCCAGGCGCCGTCCTCGGTCAGAAGGGCGGGCATGCTGCGCCGTACCTCGCTGCACCAAGGCTGGCAGTTCGCCGAGAGCTCCTGGGAAGAGCCGGGCGGCAAGCTCGGTAAGCTCGGTTACTGGGAGCTCGAGTGGCTGCCCGCCCGCGTGCCCGGGCACGTGCACCTGGACCTGATCGACAACGGCGTCATCGCCCATCCGTTCGAGCGCATGAACGAGATGGGCTGCCAGTGGGTGGACGACAAGGACTGGAGCTACAGGACGTCGTTCGAGTGGCAGCCGAACGACGCGCTGCCGCGCCGCGTGCTGCGCTTCGAGGGGCTCGACACCGTTTGCCGCGTCATCCTCAACGGCGAGCTCGTGGCCGAACACGACAACATGTTCGTGCCGCTCGAGCTCGACGTCAGCGCTCGTCTCGTCCCCGGTAGGAACGAGCTACGCATCGACTTCGCCTCGGCGGTGCGCGTCGGCCTCGAACGGCAGGCCGAGTGGCTGCGGGAGCAGGGCCTGAGCGGTGACTTCGAGCGCCTGCTCGAGCGCTCGTTCGTGCGCAAGGTGCAGTGCATGTACGGCTGGGACTGGGGGCCGCGGCTGGTTTCGTGCGGCGTCTGGCGTCCGGTCGAGCTCGTCGAGCACGCGGCGCGGATCAACGACGTCCTGGCCCTGCAAGAGCACCTGCCCGATGGGCGCGTGCGGCTGCGGATCAAGAGCACGCTCGAGGGGGAGGCCCGGGTGAAGCACGTGCTCGAGGGCGTGGGCGAGCTCGACGCCGACGGGGAGATCCTGATCGAAGATCCGGAGCTCTGGTACCCGGCTGGTCTCGGTGAGCCTGCGCTCTACGTGGTGCGGAGTCGTGCGTACTCGGTCGATACCGGCGTGGTGCACGACGAGAAGGTGACGCGCGTCGGGCTGCGCACGGTGCGCCTCTGCCGAGAAGCCGATCGCCACGGCGAGTCGTTCGAGTTCGAGGTGAACGGCCAGCGCGTGTGGGCCATGGGCGCCAACTGGATCCCGGACCACTCGTTTCCGTCCACCATCAGCGCCGGCCAGTACCGCAGCCGGCTCGAGGCGGCGCGCGCGGCGGGCATGAACATGCTGCGCATCTGGGGCGGAGGACTCTACGAGACCGACGAGTTCTACGACCTGTGTGACGAGCTCGGGCTCATGGTCTGGCAGGATTTTGCCTTTGCCTGCGCCTATTACCCCGACACCGGAGCCTGGCGCGACGTGGTGCGGCGCGAGGCGGAGGTGAACGTGCGTCGTCTCCGCGGTCATCCGAGCCTCGTGCTCTGGTGCGGCAACAACGAGAACCTGATGATGTGGCAGCAGCGCTGGGGCGACAAAACGAAGCAGCCTCCGCGCTACTTCGGCGAAGCGCTCTACGACGAGGTGCTGCCGGCTGTGGTCGCGGCGCTCGATCCACAGCGCCCGTACATCCCGAGCTCGCCCTTCGGCGGCGACGACGCCAACGGCGGCGGCTACGGCGATCAGCACTACTGGGACGTCTGGCACGGCCGCGGCGACTGGCAGCACTATCGCGACTCGACCGCGCGCTTCGCCTCGGAGTACGGCTTCGCTTCGTCGCCGTCCCTGCGCGCCTGGAGCGAGGTGCTCGGCGACGGGCACAGCGCCGGCGCGCTCGACCTCGCCGTGCGCTGGCACGACAAGACACTGAAGGGCTACGACACGTTTCGCCGTTACGTCTTCTTGCACTACCCGGAGACCAGCGAGCTCGAGGCCTGGACCTACTACTCGCAGCTCAACCAGCGCGACGCCATGCGCGCCGCACTCGAGCACTATCGCTCCAGCGAGTTTTGCCGCGGCTCGCTGATCTGGCAGCTCAACGACTGCTGGCCCGTGCAGAGCTGGGCGCTGATCGACGGCCTCGGTCAGCCCAAACCAGCCTGGTTCGAGCTTTCTCGCCTGCACGCGCCGTTGCTCCTGGCGCTCCGGCGCAGCGGCAACGAGATCGAGTGCTGGGCGGCCTACGACAACGTGCCCGTGGGGGTGCGAGTCGAGGGCGAGCTCGTGGTGCGGGCCACGGCGCTGACCGACGGAGCGCCGCTCGGACGCTGGACCGCGCCGGTCTCGCTCGAGAGCGGCGCGCGGCGCTCGCTCCTGCGCTTCGACGCGAGCGCCCTTCCGCCGCGCGGCGCGCTGCTGACGGCCGAGCTCGGCGGCGCCCGGGCCACACTGCTGCTGGCCGAGCCGAAGGAGCTCGAGCTCGGCGCGCCAGAGGAGCTCGCGGTCTCGCTGATGAGCGATGGAGAGCTTCGCCTCGCGAGCCCCACGCCGCTCATCGACCTCTGCCTCTGGGACGACGACGGCACGGCCGCCTTCGCCGAGAATGCTTTGACTCTGCCTGAACCCGGCCAAATCTCCCTGGGTTACGAAGGTAGCGGGCTCGGTTTGAGGGCACGGAGCCTCGCTGGTGAGCACCGGGTTGTACTGACTCGCTCGCGCCTCTGAGGCGCGCACTGCGATCCCGTGACAGCTTGGTTTGTCGGGGAACACACCGTGGACGGCGCTGCCTGTCGCACTTCAAAAAGCTCCCTTTGTGCGCGACAGGCAGTGACGTGGTCTGCGTGTTCCCAACAAACCAGCAAACAAGGCGCGCCCCGATGGGAATCCGCGCAAGGTCGTCCTCTCGCACAGCGCCGTCGGGCCTGCGCGAAGCCCGCGTCAGCGGGCTGAGCTGGATCCACCTGTGGGTCTTGCCACGACCAGATCACGATCCGCGAACGAGACCCGAGTCAGGACAAACTGACCGAACAGGCGCGGCTTTCTACCAAAACACCCGGAAGGCCAGGCGCTCATGCGCAGGCACTCCGCAAAACAAGCCAAACGCGAGGCCGCGCTTGCGCGGCCGAGCTGCAAGCACGCTCACGAGACTGCGAGGTCATGCGAAAGCATGACCTCGCCATCGAACACGAAACACCCATCGATGGAGCGGCCACTGAGAACTTCGGGGACCCAGAGCCTATCATCGGCCCACATCTCTTCGAACGGCAGCGCAGAGCGCGGGTACCAGAGCGGGATGGCTTCGTCCGTTTCGTAGGGCGTGCCGCGGTGGCCGAAGGCGACGAAGACGTGCGCCTCGAGCTTGTAGCCGTCGACGAACTGAAAGCGCAGCCTGCCGCGGGGCTCGATACGCTCGGGGGTGAC